>NZ_JARAYJ010000079.1:0-12618 GCF_033794345.1 Streptomyces niveiscabiei | reverse complement strand
AAACCCTCTGGAACATCGCTGGTCTTCAAACTCCAGTCCGCCGTGGCCACGCCGCACACCTCCGAGATCAGGGTGTTGCGACGACCAGTCGAATCCGCCCTCGCTGCCGCGGTCCGTGTGGAAGATGACACCGCGCACGTTCCCGCCGCGAGTGGCCGCGGCCATGTGCAGGGCGGCCACGACCAGGCCGGCGTCGTGCCGGGCGCCCATCGCATAGCCGAGCAGACGGTGGGAGAACAGGTCGATGACCGTGGCCAGATACACCTTGCCCTCACCGTTCTCGATCTCCGTCATGTCCCCGCACCACACCAGGTCGGGTGCCTCGGCGGTGAAGTCTCGGTGGACGAAGTCCGGGGCGGCCGGCCGCTTCCCCGGCCGGGTCAGCCCCCGCCGTCTGCGGACCTTCCGCGCGACCAGGCCGAGCTCGGCCATCAGCTTGGCGACGGTGTTCACCGAGACCCGCCAGCCCTGTCGCACCAACCGGATCCAGATCTTCGGCGAGCCGTAGGTGTCGCCGGAGTCGGTGAACTCCTCCTGCACTGCCTCGGCCAACTGCTGGCGACGTACTTCCCGCCGGGTGGGCCGGCGGGTGCGGTGCTTGTAGAACCACGACTCGCTCACGCCCAGGGCGCGGCACGAGACACGGTGCGGGATACGGTGCGCGGTCCTGAAGCCGCTGATCACCCCGGCCACTTGTGCCGGGTCCGCCACGGCTACTTCACCCACAGGACCATGCAGCGTTTGAGCACATCACGCTCCATGACCAGTTCCTTGTTGTCCCGCTTGAGCTGGGCGTTCTCCCGGCGCAGCCACTCCAGCTCGTCACTTTCACCGCCCGGCGCGGTCCCGGCCCGGCGAGCGCGCGAAACCCAGCTGGCCAGCGTGGTCTCGTTGATGCCCAGGTCCTTGGCGATCGGCGATCGGCTTCCCGGTCTCCGTCACGATCCGTACCGCCCCTTCGCGGAACTCCGGATCGAACTTCCGTCGCTTCTCCGCCATGACTCCCAACTTCCCCTGCAGTCACGGTCTTCACGCTACGAGGGGAGGGACACCTCGGTCACCGCACCATCTGGGCCACACTGACCGGCCACGACGTGCACGACGCCATCGTCAGCGCCCTCGAATTCAGTCCGGACGGGCGCACCTTGGCCACTGCGGCCCACGACACCTCTGCCTGGCTCTGGGACACCAGCCCCACTCGCACAGCCAGGCAGATATGCGACCGCATCGCTCGCGACCTCACTCCACAGGAGTGGCGACGCCTCCTTCCTGGAGTTCCGCGCCGACAGATATGCAAGCGTGCGGTGCCCGTTCACAGTGACCTCGACGGCCCCTCTTCGACGTTGGGCCTTCCGGAGTACACCGACCGCGTGCGCATGCGGTAGGTGAGGGGGCGACGGTACGGCTGTCGGAGGAGAAGCGGTCCGCCCGGCAGCGGATCGTGGCCACGGTGCGTTCGTGCGGTGTGCTGAACAGACCTCCTCAAGCCTCCTGAGGATTACGGGAGTTGATGCGTGGTCCCGCGTTCGGTGTCCTGAAGGGCCGACGCCTTGCCTCTCGGCTACTCAAACACGACCGGGTTTCTTTATGCCGAAACCTTGGGCCCATTTTTACACGGCGGGGTGGTAGCTTCGCAGTCGCCTGTGAATTTTCGCAACTAAACGACTCGTCAAGACCGCTATTGACGTTGTTTCACCGATGCTGTGAGGCGTCGATAAGGGGAGGGGAGCATGAGGGTCAAGTCTGCCCGAATCAAAGTGGCCACAGCCGGGACTGTCCTTGCTGTGAGTGCGGCGCTATTGTGTGGCGCCGCACCAGCGCAGGCGGCTGGCGACAACGTCTCCGACAACTGTGATGTTCCATGGATCAGCTGCTCCAATGGTGACCTGTGGCTGTTCTACAACTCGAAGGCCATTGCCATTCAGAATGGCAGGATTGAGTCGGCTTACACGTCGTTCTACGGTGATGTGTACGACCATTGGGGTACCAGTGAATACCAGGGATCATCGTTGACTACTTACCGTTATGTGTTCGGTAACGGCGGGAATGGCGACGGCCAGTACATGAAGAACAATGCGGCGTCCGTGGAGAACTGCTCCCCGGACGACAACTATCGCGTGTACTACAACTCCGGCTATGGCGGCACCTCTCAGTACTTCGCGAAGAACGGGCCCTACGGAGACTGCAACATCACCGACCTGATCTCCGCGTTGAAGAACAACAACGCCTCATCGCACTTCTCCTGAGAAGGAACACCCGTGAAGCACGTCAGACGGACCACCACAGCCGTCGCCCTCACCGCTTCAGCTCTCCTGGTCAGCGCCTGCTCCTCCGGTGCGAGCCCGCACGCCACGCGGAATGCGGCTGACAGCAGACCGATCGTGAACAAGGAGAACTGGCCCAAGAAGATACCCACCAGGGGCCTGGCGAAGGGGCTGGCCCTTCCGTTGGAGGCGTACATGGCCTCTTACGAGGACCAGGTCACCGTTGAGCAGGCCGCCAGCGATCTTGAGCAGTCCTGTATGAAGGACTACGGCATCGACTTGACGCTGCCCAGAGCGGGCGCCAACCCGCCCCCCAGTGACAACGACGCCAACATCGAGCGCCGATATGGCATCACTGACCGGGCCGAAGCCGAGAAGTACGGCTATGAGCTCCCTCCCGCGCTGCAAGAGCACACCCCGCAGACCGTGCGTGACCTGTCCGGTGTCGAGGTCGAGGTGCTGACCGGCCACACCAAGCCCGACCCGCTTGAGAACCCCAAGGCCGTCAAGGCCGGAGAGCCGCTCGCCGCCCCCGGCCATGGCGCCAAGCCCGCTCGGGCGGAATACAACGGGAAGAAGCTGAAGACGGGCGGCTGCATCGGCTGGTCCAAGGACCAGCTCGGCGTGCGGGAAGCCGACCCGACTTTCGTGGCGCAGCTTGCCGGAGACAGCCTGATGCAGTCGATGAAGGACGACAAGGTCATCCAGGCGATCACCGCGTGGTCTTCGTGCATGGCCGTCAAGGGACACCCGGGACTTGCCGACCCGTACAAGGCGATGGACCAAGGGGGCACCAGTGATGGGAAGCCGACGCCGGATTCCATCGCTCTGGCCGTCGACGACATCGACTGCAAGACACAGACGCATCTGGTGAAGATCTGGTCCGGTGTGGAGTCCGCGATCGAGGACAAGCAGATCGCTGACAACCAGAGCCAACTGACCGGCATCAAGGAACAGCACGGCAAGGAAGTCGCCGCCGCGCGTAAGCAGATGGTGGTTTCCCCCCAGTGAAGGCTCGCGCGGTAGCGTCCGGACCGTGGATGGTCCGGACACTGTCCCTGATGGCGGCGTGCGTGCTGGCCGCCGGGTGTACGGACGCATCCGCCGACCGGGCACCCGTGTCGCAGCGGCCGGTGACTCCGAGCGCGGAGCAGAGCAGTCCGCAAGCGCGTCCATCGTCTGTGCCTTCGGTGCGCTCGGAAGGCCGCACACGCGTCTTGGAGTACGGAGACCTGACCGTGCGTGCCACACCGGCAAGCAGCGGTGTGCGTACAGAGATCGAGGTCACCAATACCTACGAGCGGAATGTGACGTACTCGGTTCAGATCAGTATTGCTGACGGTAAGGGATGGACCGCGTACAACCGGTTCTGGCTTCAGGACGTCCCTCCGGGAAAAACCGGGCGGGATGTTTCGGTGATCGGCTCAAAAGACATGGGTCCGGTTCCGAAGGTTCCGAAGATTTACGTCGACAATTTCATTCCCATTGTTGACCGGAAGTAGGAAAGGGAAAGCTACACGGGGGCCGTTCCCAGCGCTTCGCGCATCAAGCGGAAGAAGCTCACCTTCACTGAGCCGACCTGGCAGGTCGGAGGAGAGGTACACCCGACGGAGAAAACAGCGAGTTGCAACTGGCTGCCATCTGGGACCCCTCCGGCGACCTCAGACAGTTCTCCTGCTCGGCGACCGCGAACGCCCTTCGGTACGAGGAGTTCCTGAACGCCTGCATCGGTCTCGACCGCCCGGACTCAGCCGCGAAGGACGCCGCAGCCTGGACCCCTGCCATGTCTGGAAAACGTACCTCCAAACGCCCCTCGGTAGCGACCCGCACGCTTGCCCCGCGTGCGGGCCTCAGCGGATCCCGGACATCGATATCCGCATGGCCAGCATAGAGAAAAGGGAAAACACGTGACAGCTCGTCATAGACGAAGAACGGTGACCGTTCTTGCTGTTGGAGCCGCTGTGGCGGGGCTGATACAGGTCCAGCCCGCCGCCGCGAAACCCCTCGCCCCCAAGCCCGAACCCACGCCCACGTCGAACCCGGCGCCTGCTGCTCCGAAGGGAGCCGTCAAGGCTCCGGACACCATCCTGGGCAAGGGCTGGAAGACCTCTGGCGACCGGGCCGTGACGAGCGCCGCCGACAGCGACGGACTGCATCTGCTCGTCGCGGACAGCAAGAACGCCTACGCGTGGAAGACCGTCACGGTGCTGAGTGAGCCGCAGCTTCCGGCCGACTCCTGGATCGGCAACAGCTGTCTCATGGACGACCACCACGCGGCCGTCGTCTACGCTCCCCGCACCTTCACCAACAAGCCGGACCTGATGATGGGCGGTGCGTTCACGGCGATCGTGAACCTCGACGACGGCAGCGTCACCAAGCTGCCGTTCACCGCATCCCTTGCCTACTTCGACCCGACCTGCAATCCGGCCACGCACACCGCCGTCTTCACCTCGCTCCGCGACACCCGGACTCGCCTGGTCACGGTGAACACCAAGGGAACCACCGTCGCCGACACCACGGCGAAGGGCGAGATCACCTCTGCCGTGCCCGTGAAGGACGGTGTGATCGCGGCCGCCGGCAGCCAGCTCGTCCACGTCGACCGCAGGGGCAGGACAGCCAAGCTCACCGCCACCCACCACGCCCCCTACGGCATCCACGTGACCGACAGCGGCACGGTCACCTATATCGACCGCACCAGCGGCACCGACGCCGATGTACAGACGTACGCGCGCGGCAAGAAGACGACCGTCGCGAGCGGCAGACTCACCGCGATGAACCTGCGCCAGGGCACGGACGGCACCGTCTACCTCATGGGGAAGGCCAGTCACGGCAAGAGCTTCACGGCCAGCGGCATCGAGCAGTTGAACGTCCCTCCCGACGCGGACCTCTCCACCCGTGGACGACTGGCTGTCGACCCGGTCCTCTCCCCGGCCGTGCAGGCAGGCGTTGCCAACATCGAGAACGCCGGCCGTGGCTTCTCCGGCACCGCGACCAAGGAACCGGCGGCCAAGGCGAAACCGGACGACACCAGCCATGCTCTGACCGTCACCGGCTCTGTTCCGGGCACGGGCAGGCAGACGAACCAGCAGGTCGCCGCACCCGGCAGCACCGCAGGCGGCACGCCGTCACCGGCGCTGACCGGCTCCTCGAAGCCGCAGATGTCGACGATGAGCATGCTGACCACGGCCGACGACGACCCGCGGGCCCATGATCCGGTCGACACCGACGCCTGGTGCTCCGTGCCCCGCAACGACACCGCCACCCAGGCTCTTCAGCCCACCCCGAACCAGGTCGAGTGGGCCGTGGACATGGCTGTCCGAGGCGACCTGCGCTCCGGCTACCTCGCCCAGGGCGGCTGGCGCTCCCAGACCGGACTCTCCACCATCGACCCGCAGGGCCTGTTTCCCGCCCCCACGCTGAACGGCACCAGCGGCCGGATTCCCGCCCAGGTAGAACTGGGCATCCTCGCCCAGGAGTCCAACCTGTGGCAGGCCGAATCCGGCGCCATTCCCGGGCAGATGGGCAGCCCGCTCGCGGCCGTCGACGGGTATTACGGACACCAGACCGGCGGCACGCTCGCCGACTACTGGACGATCAACTGGAACAAGTCCGACTGCGGCTACGGCGTCGGCCAGGTCACCGACGGTATGCGCAAGGCCGGATACGCGAAGACAGACGAAACCTCCCTGCCGGTCAGCACACAGCGCGCGGTAGCCATCGACTACGCCACCAACATCGCCGCCTCGCTGCACATCCTCGCCGACAAGTGGAACGAGGTCCACGAGTCTGGCCAGACGATCACCGTGAACAACGACGACCCGGCCAAGCCGGAGAACTGGTTCGCGGCCGTGTGGAACTACAACCTCGGCTTCAACAAGAAGGCGGACGAGGGCACCAACGGCAACTGGGGCCTGGGCTGGTACAACAACCCGGCCAACCCGGTCTATCCCGCGTCCCGGCTGAGCTTCATGAACACCGACGCCGACCCCCTTGCGGCCAAGGACGCCGCCCATCCGCAGAACTGGCCGTACGAGGAGAAGGTGATGGGCTGGGCCGCCTGGTCCATCGACACCGGCCACTCCTACGCCACCTCGGGCCGCCAGGACTGGCCCGGTGAATCCGGCTTCTCCTCGGCCGGCTTCCGGCCCGCCTACTGGAACGGCACGGCCGACGCCTACACGATGCCGGGCAGCGCGACGTACAACCGGGCGCACGTCTCGCCCCCGCTGGACACGTTCTGCAACACCAAGAACAACTGCGACGCGGCCAGTCCACCCAACTGCGCCACCGCCGCCTGCTACACCCCGTACTGGTGGAATGCCTCCAACGCCACCTGGAAATCCGACTGCCCCACGACCTGTGGGTTCGAGAACATCAAGTACCAGACCCTGGTCAGCGAGCCCGGGCGCGGCTCCCGCCTCCAGTACGGCACACCCGTCTGCTCCGGCGCGCCCTCCGGTGCGAAGATTGTCGAATCCGTGCCCGCGGGAACCAACACCTGGGGCGCCTGCGGAACGACCGCCACCGACGGATCGTTCCAGTTCACCTTCTACCCCGACCCCAACGCCACCGGCCCTGGCCTCGGCCAGTACGACGCCAAGGCCGATCTGCACCAGATCGGCGGCGGCTACGGTGGTCACTTCTGGTACACCCACACCCGTAATGAGGACTACCTCGGTGGTGACCAGGGACGCATGACCGTCGACGGCACCTGGACCCTCGGCGCGAGCATGGACCTGGCCCAGGTCTGGGTCTACGTCCCCGACACCGGAGCACAGACCCAGGACGCGCACTACGTCATCCACGGTGCCCTCGGCGGGCCCTTCGACCGTTACGTGAACCAGGGCGGCAACAACGGCAAATGGGTCTCCCTGGGCGCCTACAAGTTCACCTCCACACCGAGTGTGAGCATGTCCAACTACACACCCGACGGAACCGCCAACGACGACATCGCCTTCGGTGCCGTCGCCTTTCAGCCGATCACCGGCACCTACGTCACTGACAGCATCGAGGCCGACGCGTACTTCGACGAGAACCAGAACATCGACGTCCGACCCGAGAGCCAGATGTTCAACACCCCCCTCAAGTCGAGACAGGCACTGTACGACTGGGCCACGAACCTCTCGCACAACATCATCGACCTGCCCACCTGCATCAGCCTGCCGTCTCCGACCTGCGTCATGCCGGAGACCAAGGCCGCCGCTGAGCGCTGGAACGACGAGGTGACGACATCGGGGACCAGCACCACCGACCACCCCGCCGGGCACAGCATCCCCGAATGGATGCACTACTCCAACCCGTACACCAAGCGCCCCACCGATGACAGCAGACCTTCCTGGTTCGGTACGGACGACGCCGCCTACAAGATGGACAACAAAGCAACCGTCTCGTACGTGAAGACCAGCGATGGAAAGATCATCGATGGCAGCGAGAGTGTGACGTACGACGACCGCACCGCCGACACCCACATCCCGGACTTCGTGCGCGAGTTCTTCGCGGCGCTCCAAAAGGATTACGGCACCCAGCCGCCGGACCTCGACTACACCGCCAAGGACCTCAACGTCCACGACGGCAAGTCGACGACCACCTCGACCAACAGCGACGGAATCCTTCCCGGGCGAGCCTACAAGTCGATCGGTGTGCAGCCAGTGATCACCGACGACAACGACAACGTGGTCACCAGCGGTGGCGGCACCTGCGTCGCAGTGATGCACACAGCCGGCGGGTCCATCGGCTATCGCACCGCCCTGGGGGACCAGCACCTCACCGACAGCGTGGCCGACTGGGTGACGCGGGTATCGCATGACACCGGATCCTCCGACAACCCCGTCGCGTCGATGGCCCAGGAGATCCGGAACACGTTCTTCAAGCCAGGAATCACGGGATCCATCTTCGGCTCTGCGCCGCCGATCTGGCAGGAACTCGATTTCAAAACCTGCACCGACGGCACCATCAAGACGGTCAGCGGAGCTCCAGTCCTGCGCTCCAGCTTCATGCCGAACCAGTATCTGTACCGCAACAACAAGGCCATCGACCTGAACGGTTCCTACACTGGATCCAGTGCCCCGGTGACAACCGGCGACTTCTATCACTTCAGCGGACCTGACATCCCCCCGCCTCCCGCTGAACCCGATCAGTCGATGCACCCGTATGCTTCGTGCGACATCACCAGTGGCCATGGAGGCAATCCATGGAATATCGGAGCGATTGCCGAGGCGGCCATAGATCCGCCAACGGCCCACTTCTGTAATGCCCCAGGGAAGAGTCCTGATCCGGCCTTCAGTCGGTAATGCAATGAGAGGGGTGGTCTTCGGTAAACAGAGAGGTAAGGCCACCCCGCCCCGCCAAGTGAAAGGAGTACCGGTGCCGAACTATTTGTATATGGCATCCGCGGCTTTGAGCGTCGCATGTGGAACCGTGTTCGGCATTCGGCGGAGATCATTGTGGGACGGGCTCACGGCCGGCTTGATCTGTGCCACCGGGATCAGCTGCTTTCTGTCTCTGCGCTATGCAGAAATTGCCGTATTCTGGCTGTTCGGGTCATCTGTGGCAGGAATGAGACTCCTCGGCACGATGTTTCTGACCGTACTCGCCTGGCTACCGTTCCGGGGCAACAGAAGGCGTGCCGTCATCTCTGCTGTCTGCATTGCGGCATTCGCGGCTTTCCTCTGGGTCCACCCTTCACATTTTCCGTTTCCCGTCGTGTACGTGTCCGCAATACTTTCCGCGGTGACACGGATTGCACTCGAACTCCGCACGAGCGAGCCTGACCTCGAAGTTTCGTGACGATAGAAGGTCTCGATGAAGTTGAAGATGTCGGCGCGGGCGGTGGCCCGGTCGGGTCAGAAGCGGGTGCCGATCTCTTCTTTCAGGACGGCCCAGAAGCTCTCCGCGGCGGCGTTGCCGAAGCAGTTCCCGGTCCGGCCCATGCTTTGCCGGTGCCCCAACTCGCTGATTCTGGTGCGGAGGTGACCGGAGGTGTATTCCGATCCGCGGTCGCTGTGGATCACGCATCCCGGTTCCAGGCGGCCCAGCGCGACGGCCATGTCCAGGGCGTCGACGACGAGTTCGGCCCGGTGGTGGTCGGCCATCGAGTACCCGATGGTCTCGAGCGTGGCCAGATCCAGCCAGGAGGCGGCGTAGAGCCGGCCCTCGGCGGTGGGGGTGCAGGTGATGTCCCCGACGATTTTCGTTCCGGGGCGGGTGGCGGTGAAGTCCCGGCAGACCAGGTCCGGTGACGGGGCCGCCTTGGTGTCGGCCTTGGTCAGGTTGCGGCGGCCGGTGCGCCGGCTGTTCCCGGCGATGCCATGTTCCCGCATGACCCGTGCCACCCGCCTGCGGTTGACCAACCTGTCCTGTCGGCGCAGTTCGGCGGTGACGCGCGGGACGCCGTGGTTCCGCCGGGAGGCGAGGTGGATCACCGTGATCTCGTGGGCCGGGGCCTCATCCGCCCGCCGCCTTGCTGCGCGCGCTTCCCGGCCGGCCACCCACGCGTAGTACGTGGAGCGGGCGGTCTTCGTCACCCTGCACAGCAACGTGACCGCGTCGTTCGCCTGCTCCGCGTGGATGAACCGGCATATCGCGCTCACCGGTCGCTCTCCTTCGCGAAGCAGGCGGTCGCTTTTTTCAGGATCTCGACTGTCTTCGCCTGCTCAGCGGTCGGCTTCCGCAGCCGCTTCAGCTCCTCGTCCCGGGCGTCGCCGCCCGGCCCCGACGGCCCGGCACCGGGCTCGGTCTCTTGGACGGCGCGGTCCTTCTTCACCCATCCCCGCAGGGACTCCGAACCGATCCCGAGCTCTCGGGCAACCTCGGTCACCGTTCGGCCCGACGATCGCACGAACTCGATCGCGTCCCGCTCGTACTCGTCCGAGTACCGCTTCGTGCACGTGCTTCCACCTGGCACTGCTTCCCCTGGAACCTCAGATCCCAGTCTCCAGGTGGCCACGATCAAGGGGAATCTTCACCGGAGCGCGTACGTACAACCTCCTGGACCAGGAGCAGAGTTCCGGCGAGGTACCGCAGGTCCAGTCCGGATACCTGGACGGCAACACCACCTTGGTGACGCTGTCGATCGGCGGTAACGACGCCCGCTTCTCCGACATCATGAAGAAGCGCATCGACATCCCGGTGCCGTCCCTGACCACGTGCCCCTTCGCCGAGTTGGACAACACCGACCCCGCCACGGGTGACACGACCAGCGGCACCACGGGAGCCCTTCAGGACTGGGCACCGAAGTGGCTGCACGACGTGGTCCGCCCCCAGATCGTCAAGACCCTCAACGCCGTCCACGCCAAGGCGCCGAACGCGAAGGTCGTTCTCGGGGTACCCGCGGCTGGTGGAGAAGGACCACAGCTGCCTGCCCGGAGCCTTCGAGGACGTCGAAGACACCTGGGTGCGCACGCTGTCGGACAATCTCGCCACGGAGATGAAGGGAGCCGCTTCCGACGCCGGAACGTGGGCGGTCTTCTCCGACCCGCGGGACGAGTTCGACGGAAAGGCGATCTGCGGCAGCCCCGAGAGCATCCACGGAATCGTCATGACCGGCCGGGAGAACGCCGACAACGACGCCCCCGCACCGTCGATGCAGTCCTTCCACCCCAAACCCGCCGGAGCACGCCTCTACGCGGACGCCCTGGAGCAGACCCTCCAAGGTAAATGATCGGTAAGTGATCCGGGTGCCTGAGTACTCCTACTCAGGCACCCGGACCTCGTTCAGGAAAGTCTGTGACCATGAACGCACAATCCAGCACGGAACTCCGCCCGTACGCGCCACGAGCAGCGGGAGCAGCCGTCACAGGTGCCGTGCTGGCCTCCGCCGCCTCCGCCTTCCTCACCTGGACCGAGCGGCACAGCGAAGCCGCCTGCCGGGCGACCGACGGCCTCTGCTTCACCTGGTGGGACGTGGCCGCGATTCCCCTGACCTGTGCGGTGGCATTGATCGTGCTGGCCGTCGTCTACAAGCGGCTGGACATCGGACCTCGGATCGTGGTCGTCCCGCCGACGATCCTGCTGGCGCCGGTCCCCCTCGCCGCCGCTCACGCAATCGCGGGCTGGTGGGCTGCCGCTCTCATGGGCGGGGCGTGGTCCTGTTCCCTCGCGCTGGCCCTGCGAGATCGCTGGCGCATCCTGGGGTCACCGCAGCGGCTGTGCTTCTGCTTGCTTCTCTGGCTGTCCTCTACAGCTGACTCTGAAACGGACCCTTGCCGCCACAGCGACCACGATCACAGAGCAGAGAAATGGAAGATGCCCAATGACGACATCTTTTCCTGCCCACAAGGTCGTTGGGCCACGACTGTAGGTGATGAGGGAGCAAGTGCCGTGTTAGGCGAACTACACAGGATTTCGAACCACGTTGCCTTTCCTGGAGCGTTCAACCGTGTTCCCCAGTCATCTGCCAGCGTGTCGACAAGGAGAAGGCCCCGCCCGTTTTCGTCGTCTGGCCCGGCTTCCGTGACGGTGGGCAACGACGGGTTCCCGTCGGTGACTTCGATACGGACGCTTTCCACGTTCCGCGTTACGGCGATACCGCACGGAGCACCGGAGTAGAGGACAGCGTTGGCGATGACCTCGCCGGCCAGCAGCTCGACGGTGTTCAGCAGGTCGTCCGACAGGGTGAGGCCGAGGCGTCTGGCGAGTGTGACGACGCGGCGGCGTGCGGTCGGGACTGCTTCGACGGTGGCCGGGATCGTGAATTCGTACGTCGGATGTTGGGGATCGCGACGTCTCATGACGGAATCCTCACCTCGGGGGCGGCTTCGGAGGAAAGAAGAATTCCACCAGGCAAGGACTGTGTGAGGACAGTTTGTCCGCAGACAATCTGCACGAACTGCCTTGACTGCCAGGCGAGATGTGCTACACGCTCCTGCCGTTTCGGCAACAACGCGGATGTCCGTCTGCCGAACCGTACCCCGCTCCTCAGCGGATCAACTCGGCTTGTCGGACTTGTTTTCGAAGGGCCAGGCCGAGAGGGTGAAGCGTGCTGGACGTGCTTCGTGGCGCCCTACGCGGCAGTCGTCGCCGTTCTTGCCGAGGGTGTTGTTCGTCCGGTGGACGAAGCGGTCGTACTGCTCGTGCCAGATGATCGCCGTGCCGGGGTCGGTGGCGGTGTCGATGCACGTCCCCTGGATGGCGGACGGGGCAACGTCGTGGAATGGGTTCTGACCTCCCCGGAGGCGCGGGCTCAGCTCATCGAGTGGCGGGAATCCTGGGCACTGTCCTCGATCGCCGCGCTTCGGGTCAACGCAGAAAAGTGGCTGCATGACGAACGGCTTCAGGAAATCATCGAGAAGGTGCGGCTCGATCCGACCGCCCGCAGAATGTGGAACGACGCCGACCTGCCGACCGTGACGTACCC
>NZ_JARAYJ010000078.1:0-14231 GCF_033794345.1 Streptomyces niveiscabiei | reverse complement strand
AACCGGCGGACTGATCACCCGCACCGTCCTCGCCAGCCGCCCACCGACCGTCGAGTACGCCCTCACCGACCTCGCCCGCGGCGCCACCACCGCACTCCAACACCTCCAGGACTGGGCCGAGGAACACGTCGGCGACTACGTCCACCACCGACACACCCACACCACCCACCCGAAACCCTGAGAACGGCCGGCGCGGGCGGGTCGCGACCGGTGTGCGGTCCCATCAGGCGGACGGGGCCGACGTCTCCGGTCGCGGTCTTGCCGAGCGCCGGTTCATCCCCGTGCTCTCGCGGCGCACCGACGCACGGCTCCCCTAGGCTGAGGCCGTGATACGCCGATCAGGTCAGGTGGCCGCCCTCAGTGAGGTGGCCGACGTCATCGCCGCTCAGCGGCAGTCGCTGGCCGTGGCGGCTCTGGAGGCCATCCGGGCGGAGATTCCGCGCTACGCCGCCCTCACGGACGAATCGCTGCTGGCCGACGTGGTGACGCATGTGACGGAGGCGGTCGACGCACTCGGCGTCAGCCTGGCACACGGCCGGCCGGCCACGGACGAGGACGTGGCGTTCGTCCGCCCGCACGCCGCGCGGCGGGCCCGGCAGGGCATACCCCTCGTCGATTTCATGCACGCGCTGCGCATCACGCACCGCGTGATGTGGGAGGCGATCGCCGACTGGGCGGTGCGCAGAACCGGCGGGCGTGACGTCGCGCTGGAGGCGAGCGGACTCGTCATGGAACTGATCAACCGAGGCAGTACGGTCGCAGCCCGGGCCTATCTGGACGAGGAGCAGTTCCTGGCCGTGGAAGGCGACCGGGCACGCCGGGACCTGCTCGAAGACCTGCTCGCGGGTCGGGAGCCGGCACCGGGGCCACGGCTGACCGCGGCCACGAAGGCCGGGCTGCATCCCGACGCGCCGTGTGCCGTACTGGTCGCGGTGCCCGTGGCCCCCGTCGACGACGCGTACGGCCTCCGTTCCGCCGCGTCGGTTCTGGGGCAGGCCGCGGGCGACTCGGCCCGTGCGCTGACGGTGCTGCGACAGGACGAGATCGTGATCGTGCGGGCGTTGCGCGACAGCGCCTCCGGCGTGCCAGGGGCACCCGTGAGGGCGGCCTGGCGGAGGCTCGCCGGCCAGGGGACACGGCTCGCGGTGGGCATGAGCACGCGGTACGACACCGTCATCGACCTGGGGAAGGCGTACCACGAGGCCGTCTCCGCGCTGGGCACTCTGCCGCCGGAGGGCGGTGTCGTCTGCCTGTCGGATCTCAGCGTGCTCGACTATCTGACGCTCCGGGCGGACGAGACCGCCGCACGGATCGTGCCGGCGGCGCTCCGCACCTTCGTGACCGAGGACTCCGGGGCGGGCGGCACCCTGATCAGGACGGTCGAGGAGTACGCGGCCAGCGATCTGAACGTGAAGGCCGCGGCCCGGCGGCTCGGTGTCCACATCAACACCGCGCATCACCGGCTGGCTCGTGTCGAGGAACGGACCGGGTGCGACCTGCGCAGGCTCGCCGACCTCCAGGAGCTGCTGATCGCGATCAAGCTGTTCGGGGGCGGTTCCGGCACCGCTGTGTGATCCGATCACCTCCGCGGGCGGGGGCCCGATCTCCTTTCTCCGCAGCGGTGTGATCCGATCACAGTGCAGCGACCGCTTTGTTGGGCGTCATGCCCGATGCCCTGCGCGCCGGGGATGCCTAGCGTTGCCGTCGTCGAACCCGCGCGCTCACGCCGCGCCGTTGCCGATGCCGCCGTAGGTGTGCGCGTCAGGCCTGTCGAGCGTGAGTTCCGGTACGAGCCGATCGACGGGAAATGATCCAGATGACCGACCCCTCCTCCGTACCCGCCACGCTCTGCGACGCCTTCCAGCGCACGGCGGCCGTCGCGCCCGACACGGTGGCTCTGCGCACCGTGGGCGGGACGCGCACCGTCACCTGGCGGGCCCTCGCCGAGGACGTGCGCCTCCTGGCGGCCGGACTGGCCGCGCTGGGAGTCAGGCGTGGGGACACCGTCGCGCTGATGATGACCAACCGGGTCGAGTTCTTCCCCGTCGACCTCGCGGCCCAGCATCTGGGCGCTGTCCCGTTCTCCGTCTACAACACGCTGCCGGCGGCCCAACTCGCCCATGTCCTGCGCAATTCCGGAAGCAGGGTGATGGTGTGCGAGAGGCAGTACCTTCCCGTCGTCCGGGAATCCGGCGTGGCCGTCGAGCACCTCGTCCTGGTGGACGGCGACGAGGCGGAAGGCACCCTCAGCCTGGAAACCCTCCGCGCTCAGGGCCGGGCGAACACCTCGTTCGACTTCGACGCGGCCTGGCGCGCCGTCCAGCCGGACGATGTGCTCACCCTGATCTACACCTCGGGAACGACCGGACCTTCGAAGGGCGTGGAGATCACGCACGCCAACCTGCTCGCCCAGGCCGCGGGGGTGGCGCAGGTCCTGGACTTCCGCTTCGGCGACCGGACCACCTCCTACCTCCCTTCCGCCCATGTCGTCGACCGCTTCACCTGCCTGTACGCGCAGGCGATCTTCGGGGTGCAGGTGACGGTGGTGCCCGACATCAAGGAGATCGGCACAGCGCTGCCGGACTGCCGGCCGACGGTCTGGTACGCCGTCCCCAGGGTCTGGAACAAGCTCAAGCGGGCCGTGGAGCTCGGCATCGAGAGCGAGCCGGACGCGGCCCGGGCTGTCCGCGGGGCGCTGGAGAACGGCCTCGAACGTACGCGCCTGCTACAGGCGGGCAAGCCGGTCGACGCCGGGCTCGCCGCGGCCGATGCCGGTGTCCTGTCGGCCCTTCGCTCCCGTCTGGGGCTGGACCAGGTGCGGTGGGCGGTGACCGGCGCGGCACCCACGCCGCCGGCGACCCTGGAGTTCTTCGCGGCGCTCGGCGTCCCCATCTGCGAGGGCTGGGGCATGTCCGAGCTGAGCTGCTTCGGTGCCGTCAGCCCGCCCGCGCGGGCACGGTTCGGCAGCATCGGCACGCTGCTGCCCGGCCTTCAGGCACGCCGGGCCGCCGACGGCGAACTCCTGGTACGAGGGCCGTCGGTGGCGAAGGGGTACCGCAACGACCCCGAGCGGACTCGCGAAGCCTTCACCGAGGACGGCTGGTTCCACACCGGCGACGTCATCGTGTCCGACGCGGACGGCTACCTGACCATCGTCGACCGCAAGAAGGACCTGATCATCAATGAAGGGGGCAAGAACATCTCGCCCGTCACGGTCGAGACGGCCCTCACCACCGCCAGTCCCCTGATCGGCACGGCTGTGGCCATCGGTGACAGCCGCCCCTACATCACCGCGCTGCTCGTCCTGGACGCCGAGGCCGCGGCGGCCTTCGCCGCCGAGCACGGGCTGCGCCCGGACCCGCGCTCCCTCGCCCGCTCCCCCTTGCTGATCGCCGCCTTGACGGCCGCGGTGGCCGAGGGCAACAGCCGGCTGGCACGGGTGGAGCAGGTCAAGCGCTTCCGGGTGATCCCCGCGTACTGGGACGCGACGAGCGACGAACTCACCGCCACCTTGAAGCTCAAGCGGCAGAAGGTCGCCGAGAAGTACGACGCGGACATCGCCGCGCTGTACGCCGACCCGATCCCCTCCGGCATCCACGAGCCGGCCGGCCGCTGACCGGCCCGGCCCCATCCGCACGGACAGGAAAGAAAGCCAGGAGGTAGGCAAGCATGAAGTGGAAGCCCTCAGCCGACAGCGCTGAGCACACACGGTCCCCGCACGGCCTGGTCCGACGCCGACTGGCGGTCTCCGGGGCTCTGATCCTCGCGGCGGGGTTCTGCGCCACGCCGGTCCACGCGGCGAGCGCTGCGGGCACCGTGCGGTCCGGCCAGCCGGTCCGGTCCTGCGAGAGCCTCACCGATCTGCGCTTCCCGGACGGCACGACGGTCACCAGCGCCGCGCAGACCACCGCCGCTCCGGCGGTCTGCAACGTCGAACTGCTGGTTCCGCAGCACATCCACATGCGCGTGTCACTGCCCGTCGACACCTGGAACGGGCGCTTCCAAGGCGTGGGAGGCGGCGGCTTCAACGGCTCCGTCCCGGACACGCAGACCGCGGCCAAGGCCGGTTACGCCGCCGCGGGTTCCGACTCCGGTCATACCGCCGACTCCGGCGACGCCTCCTGGGCCTGGTCCCAGAGCGGCATGAACGCGTCCCTGATCAACGACTTCATCTCGCGTGCGCTGCACGAGACGACCGTCAAGGGCAAGGCCGTCACGCAGGCGTTCTACGGCACGTCGCCCAGGTACTCGTACTGGAACGGCTGCTCCAACGGAGGCAGGGAAGGTCTCCAGGAGGCGCAGGTCCAGCCCCGCGACTACGACGGCATCCTGGCCGGTGCGCCGGCGATCCGGGCGGACCGGTTCCTCCCCGCGGCGATGTGGCCCCAGGTCGTGATGCGCGAGCTCGGCGACTTCGTGCCCTCGTGCAAGTTCGACGCGATCAACCAGGCCGTCACCGCCGCGTGCGACAGCCGCGACGGCGTGACCGACGGCGTCATCACGGACCCCCGGGCCTGCCGCTTCAACCCCACCTCGCTGGTCGGCACCGCGACCCCCTGCGGCACGATCACGGCCAAGGACGCGGCGGTGGTCAAGCGGATCTGGGACGGGCCGCGACGCCCGGACGGCACTCGCCTGTGGTACGGCATCCTGCCCGGCGCCTCGTTCACCAGACTCGCCGCCACCGCGAACGGCGACGGAGTCCCGACGCCCCTCGCGTCGGGCTGGTTCACGTACTGGCTCGCGAAGAACCCCTCCTTCGACTGGCACAGCCTGACCATGGCCGGCTTCGCCGACTCCTTCGACCAGTCCCGTCAGGAGTGGGGCCCCGTGGTCGGCACGGACAACCCGGACCTCAGCGCCTTCCGCGCCGCCGGCGGCAAACTGCTCCTCTGGCACGGCCTGGCCGACCAGCTGATCCCCCCGCAGGGAACGACCACCTACTACGAGCAGGTCACCGCCGCGATGGGCGGCCGGGCGAAGACCGAGCGGTTCGCCCGCCTCTTCACGGCCCCCGGGGTGGGCCACTGCCGGGGCGGCTCCGGCGCCGCCCCGGCCGACCCGCTCGCGGCCCTGGTGAAGTGGGTCGAACACGGCAAGGCCCCCACCACACTGCGCGCCGCGAACGGCCCCATGAGCCGGCCGCTGTGCCTGTGGCCCGCCGTCGCCCGCTACGACGGACACGGCAGCACGAACGACGCCGCCAACTTCCGCTGCACCGGCCGCCGGTGACGCACCGAGCGTCTCGGCCTGCGCGGGCCGCTGGGGGATGACCGCCTCTTCCCCGTACCTGCCCGGCCATGGATCGGACGTTGCGCTTCTCGTCCACCGCGAACACCGCCGCGTGTGCCGGCGGCGCCAGATACGAGCCCACCACGTCCTCCACCTGGGCGTCGGTGATGGTGCGCGGCACTCCCGGGCGCGGCTCGCCGCCGAGTCCGTCCAGCCTGTTGCGGAGGAATCCCGCCCGCCACGTGGTCGGCCCACCGCCATGGACCAGGTCTCTCGCTCGCCGGAACACGTAAGGACGCACCTCGTTCAGTTGCCGACCGGAGTCAGCCGGCAATGCGCGGCGAGAGCGGCTCCAGCACCCGGCGTGCTCCGGGTGGCGACAGCTCTCCCCGACGGATGTCCGGCCTCGACACCTCCGGCCCTCTGCTGCCGGGCCAGGCACCCGGCCGCCGGGGTCACCTGGTGTCGCTCGCCCCCACCCCCTTCAGCGCCGCGCGCCCCGCTTCGAGCCGGGCGACGGGGATACGGAACGGGGAGCAGGAGACGTAGTCGAGTCCGGCGCGGTGGAAGAAGTGGACGGACGCGGGGTCGCCGCCGTGTTCGCCGCAGACACCGGTCTCCAGGCGGGCGTTGGCCGTGCGGCCGGCTTCGACGGCGAGTTGGACGAGCCGGCCGACACCGTCCTCGTCGATCGTCTCGAAGGGCGACTCGGCGAAGACGCCTTTCTCCAGGTAGAGGGGGAAGAAGGAGGCCTCGGCGTCGTCGCGGGACAGTCCCCAGGTCGTCTGGGTGAGGTCGTTGGTGCCGAAGGAGAAGAAGTCGGCGTTCTCGGCGAGGCGTCCGGCGGTGAGTGCGGCGCGCGGGAGTTCGATCATCGTGCCGATGGGCAGGTCGAGGCGTTCGCCGGTCTCGGCGGCGACCTCGGCGAGGACGCGTCCGGTCTCGGCGCGGGCCAGCCGCAGTTCCTCGACCGTGCCGACGAGCGGGATCATGATCTCGGCCCGTGGCCGGCCGCCGTCGCGCAGCCTCCGCACGACGGCCTCGGCGACCGCCCGCACCTGCATGGCCATGAGGCCGGGTACGGCCAGTCCGAGGCGTACGCCGCGCAGGCCGAGCATCGGGTTCTGCTCGCTCATCCGCTCCACGGCGTCGAGGAGTTCACGGTCGTGGACGTCCGGGTGGGTGGCGGTCGCCAGCCGGACGGCGAGGGCGGTGCGGTCGGGGAGGAACTCGTGCAGCGGCGGGTCGAGGAGCCGGATCGTCACCGGCAGTCCGTCCATGGCCTTGAGGATGCCGGTGAAGTCGTCCCGCTGGAGCGGCAGGAGCGCGTCCAGCGCCTGCGCGCGAGCGGTGCCGTCGTCGCGGGCGAGGATCATCGCCTCGACGAGCGTGCGGCGCTCGCCGAGGAACATGTGCTCGGTGCGGCACAGTCCGATGCCCTGGGCTCCGAGCGCGCGGGCGCGCACGGCGTCCTCGGGGGTGTCGGCGTTGGCGCGCACCTGAAGGCGGCGTACGGCGTCGGCGTGCGCGAGGGTGCCGAGGACCGCCTCGGTGAGCGGTCCGCTCGCGGTGCCGGTCTCCAGGGCGCGTGCGACGTCGGAGTCGGTGAGCGGGAGCGCGCCGAGGTGGACGGTGCCGGCGGTGCCGTCGACGGAGAGGGTGTCGCCCTCGTGGACGACGGTTCCTGAGGCGGTGGTGGCGCGGCGGGCGACCGGGTCGACGGTGAGGGACTCGGCGCCGCACACGCAGACCTTGCCCATGCCGCGCGCGACGACGGCGGCGTGGCTGGTCTTGCCGCCGTGGCTGGTCACGACGGCCTCGGCGGCGATCATGCCGGGCAGGTCGTCGGGGGCGGTCTCGCGGCGCACCAGGACGGTCCGCTCGCCGGCGGCGGCCCGGCGCAGCGCCTCGGCGGAGTCGAAGACGGCGACCCCGACGGCCGCGCCGGGCGAGGCCGGGACGCCGTGCGCGAGGGGGACGGCGGTGGGGTCGGCCGCGAACCGGGGGAACATCAGCCGGGTGAGTTCCGCGCCGTCCACCCGGGCCAGGGCCTCGTCGGCGCTGATCGTCCGCTCCTCGCACAGGTCGTGGGCGACGCGGAACGCGGCCTCGGCGGTGCGTTTGCCGACCCGGGTCTGGAGGATCCACAGCCGGCCGCGCTCGACGGTGAACTCGACGTCGCACAGGTCGCGGTAGTGGTGCTCCAGCGTCCTCAGGTGTTCGGCGAGTTCGGCGTAGGCGGGCGGGACGTGCGTGGCGAGGTCGGCGAGCGGAACGGTGTCGCGGTGCCCCGCGACGACGTCCTCGCCCTGCGCGTCGGGCAGGTAGTCGCCGTAGAGGCCGCGTTCGCCGGTGGCGGGGTCGCGGGTGAAGGCGACGCCGGTGCCGGAGTCGGGTCCGAGGTTGCCGAAGACCATCGCCTGGACGTTGACGGCGGTGCCGAGGTCGTCGGGGATGTGTTCGCGGCGCCGGTAGACGCGGGCGCGCTCGCCGTTCCAGGAGCCGAAGACGGCGCGGATCGCGCGGACCAGCTGCTCGCCGGGGTCCTGCGGGAACTCCTCGCCCGTCGCCTGGCGGATGATCGCCTTGAACTCCTCGACGAGGTCGGGGAGTTCGGTCGCGGTCGCCGTGTCGAACAGGGCGTCGTCCACGCCCATCACCGTGTGGCCGAACATCCGCACGAGCCGCCGGTAGGAGTCCCAGGCGAACCGCTCCCGGCCGGACACCTTGGCCAGGCCGGTGACCGAGGTGTCGTTGAGGCCGATGTCGAGGACGGTCTCCATCATCCCGGGCATCGAGAAGCGGGCGCCGGAGCGCACGGACACCAGGAGGGGGTCATCGGCGGCGCCCAGGGTGCGTCCCGTCTCGCGTTCCAGACCGGCCAGCGCGCGGGCCACCTCGGTGCTGAGGCCGTCCGGTTCCCGGCCGGTGGCCAGGTAGGCGGCGCACGCCTCGGTGGTGACGGTGAATCCGGGCGGGACGGGCAGCCCGAGCCGCGTCATCTCCGCAAGCCCGGCGCCCTTCCCGCCGAGGAGGGCGGCCATGTCCCGGCTGCCTTCGGCGAAGGTGCGGACGTACTGGGTCGGCTTGTTCATCGTGGTCGTGCCGCCTCTCGGTGGTCGGGTCCTCGCCGCGGACCGAAGACGGTGCCCACCGCCGGTCCGCTCGTCACCGCCAGCGTCACGCCACCCGGACCCGTCCGGCATGGGCCGCACGGGGTGCGTCCGGGGCCGGTCGGCCCCGGGAGGGGTCCGACGGCACCTGGTGCGGGAGAGCCGTGCGAGGCGAGGCTCGGCGGTGTCGTGAACGTCCCGGGCACGTCCCCGCGAGGAGTGATGAGATGGCGAAGGCTTATCTGGTGGGCGGCGGGATCGCGGCGCTGGCCGCCGCGACGTACCTGATCCGGGACGGCGGCTTCGCCGGGTCCGACATCCAGGTGTTCGAGCAGCAGCGGCTGCTCGGCGGGAGCCTGGACGCGGGCGGCACGCCGGCCACCGGCTACTCGATGCGCGGCGGGCGGATGTTCGAGGCGGAGTTCCGCTGTACGTACGACCTGCTCTCCCGGATCCCCACGCTCGACGATCCCGCGGTCAGTGTGACGGAGGAGATCCTCGCCGGGCACGAGGAGTTCGCGTGGGACGACATCGCCCGGCTCGTCGACGGGGACGGGCAGGTGATCGACCCGGCGTCGATGGGGTTCGGTGAGCGCGACCGGCTGGAGCTGGTGCGGTGTCTGGCGACGCCCGAGAGACGCCTGGACGACAAGCGGATCACCGACTGCTTCGGCGAGCACTTCTTCACCACCTCCTTCTGGCTGATGTGGTGCACGACGTTCGCCTTCCAGCCCTGGCACAGCGCCGTCGAGTTCCGCCGCTACCTGCTGCGGTTCGTGCACCTGTTCCCGGAGTTCGCGTCGATGTCGGGCATCCACCGCACCCGCCGCCACCAGTACGACTCCATCGTCCGGCCGCTCACGGCGTGGCTCGGCGAGCGGGGTGTCACCGTGCACACGGGCTGCCGGGTCACCGACCTCGGGTTCGCGCCCGGTGTGCGCAGCGGGACGGTCGACGCGATCCACCTGAGCCGCCACGGCCGCGAGGAGCGGATCGCCGTCGCGCCCGAGGACCTGGTGTTCGTCACCAACGGATCGATGACCGACGCCTCCAGCCTCGGCACGCACACCTCGGCGCCGCCGCCCGCCCCCGGACGCTCGGACGCCTGGCTGCTGTGGCACCGGCTGGCGCGGGGCCGGGAGAACTTCGGCCGGCCCGGCGTCTTCGACAAGCACGTCAAGGACTCCCGGTGGGAGTCGTTCACCGTCACCTCGAAGGGCACGGACTTCCTGGAGGCGTTCGAGAAGTTCAGCGGCCGTCCGGCGGGACGGGGCGGCCTGATGACGTTCACCGCGTCGAACTGGCTGCTCAGCGTCGTCGTGCACCGCCAGCCCGTCTACCGCGACCAGCCCGAGGACACCACCGTCTGGTGGGGCTACGCCCTGTTCCCCGGCCGGGCCGGCAACCACACCCCCAAGCCGATGACGATGTGCTCGGGCCGCGAGATCCTCGACGAAGTCCTCCACCACCTGCCCTTCGACGCCGGCACCCGCGAACGCATCCTCGCCACCTCCACGGCCGTGCCCTGCGTCATGCCGTACATCACCAGCCAGTTCCTGGTCCGCCGCCACGGCGACCGGCCCGACGTCGTCCCCGCCGGCTCCGTCAACCTGGCCTTCATCGGCCAGTTCGCCGAGGTCCCCGACGACGTCGTCTTCACCGTCGAGTACTCCGTACGCACCGCGTGGACGGCGGTCTCGCGCCTGCTCGGCCTGGAGAGCCGCCCGCCGAAGGTCTACAAGGGCCACCACGACCCGCGTGTCCTGGCCGCGGCGCTGGAGACGATGCACCGGCGGTGAGGGACCGTCAGCGGTGGGGGACGGCCTGTTCGGCCGTGCGTGTGCTCCCGCTCCGCCCGGTCCGTCAGGACGGGAGTTTCTCGGCGCGGGAGAGGGCCCGCTTGAGCAGGGCCTCCAGCGCGTCCTGCTCGTCCTGGGTCAGGGTGGGGAACAGGGGTGCCGCGGTCAGGACCTCCAGCAGCCGTTCCCGCAGCTCGGAGCCCTGCGGGGTCAGGACGAGCCGCTTGGCCCGGCGGTCGGTGGGGTGGGGGCGGCGTTCGATCAGCCGCGAGGTCTCCAGTTCGTCGATGACGACGGTGGCGTTGGAGGGTTCGCAGCTCATCTTCCCGGCGAGCTCGCGCATGGTCATGGGATCGGTCATCTCGCGCAGGGCCGACGCCTGCGCGACGGTCAGGCCGAGCCCGGTCACCCATTCACGCATGCGCGCATTGCTCTGCATGTCCAGGTCGTGGACCAGTTTGCCCAGCTCCCACTGCGCTTCCGCCTGTTCACGGGCAGGACCGCCGTCGTCGCCGGCGCCGGCCGCGGCATCGGACTCGCCACCGTCCGGACGCTGATCGACGAAGGCGTCCGCGTGGTGGGCGCGGCCCCCACCATCACGCCCGAACCGAAGGAGACCGGCGCGATCACGGTGACGGCGAACCTGAGCACCGCGGACGGCGTCACCTCCCTCATCGACAGCGCGCTGGCCGAGTTGGGCGGCATCGACCTGCTGGTGAACAACGTGGGCGGCGGGGACGAGGCCGTCATGGGCTTCCTCGACGCCGGCGACGCCCAGTGGACCCGCATGTTCGACGTCAACGTGCTGGCCACCGTCCGTGCCACGCGCGCGGCCCTGCCCAGCCTGATCGAGCGTCGCGGGGCGGTCGTCAACATCTCCTCCGCCTCCGCCCGGATGCCTTCGGGCGTCCCGGCCGGCTACAGCGCCGTCAAGCCGGACGTCCCGATCTACACCGGCGCCCGCGAAGCCGAGGCTTCGCTCTTCCTGAACCTGTTCGCCCAGGGGACCGACAACCATCTGCTGGAAGGGCGCCCCGCCCTCGAAGAGCTCCAGTTCACCGGCGACCCCGACGGGAGACTCGAAGGAGTCGACGACGTCTTCGGCGACGGCTCGTTCTTCGCGGTCCTCACCCCCGGACACACCACCGGCCACGTCCCCTACCTCGCCCGCATCACGGCCGGCCCGGTCCTGATGACCGGCGACGTGTGCCACACGCGCTGGGGCTGGGACAACGACGTCGAGCCCGGAACCTTCCTGGCCGAACGGGACGCCAGCCGCGACAGCCTGCTCGCAATGAAGGCCCTGAGCAAGCGGCACCCGAACATGGCCGTGAAGCTGGGCCACCAGCCCTGAGCCGGACGCATACAGCGCGATCGACTCGCCGGCCGGTCAAGGACGGCGGCCCTGATCCCGGCGGCCGTGACGGGACCGCCGGTTCCCGCCGTGGCCCGCGGGAACCCGGGAGCGTCGGGCAGGCGTTCCCGGGCCGGTGCGCGGGTGCTCAGGCCGGTTCGGGGACGACCGCGACGGCGCAGGAGCTGTGGTGCAGGACTCCGTGGGCCACACGCCCGAGCTGGAGGCCGGTGTGTCCCGCGTGGCGGCGGGCGCCCACGACGAGGAGGTCGGCTCCCTCGGCGGCGGTCAGGAGGGCCGTGCGGGCGGGGCCCTCGACGGTGCGGCGGCCGACGTCCGCGGGCGCGTCCTTCAGCGCCTGATCGAGGATCTCGACCGCGTGCTGCTCGTGCAGGCGTGCCGGTTCCCCGGCGAGCAGCGGGTGGTCGCTGGATTCGCGGGCGGGGCAGCGCCAGGCGCGTACGGCGTCCAGGGCGGCGTGCCGCAGCCGTGCCTCCTCGACGGCGAAGTCCAGGGCCGCCGAGGCCGTGCCCCGGTCACCGATGCCGACCACCACGCGGCCCCGCGGGTCGTGTTCGCCGCGTACGACGATCACCGGGCAGCCGGCCCGGGCGGCGACGGCCAGGCTGACCGAGCCGAGGAGCAGTTCCGCCAGTCCGCCGCGTCCCCGGGTGCCGACGACCAGGAGGGACGCCTCGCGGCCCGCGCGGACGAGCGCGTACTCGGGTTCCTCGGGCAGGACGTCGAGCGAGACCGGGACGTCGGGCCGGCGCAGGGCCGCCCGGCGTTCGGCCGTGCGCAGGATGTCGTCGGCGGCGATGTGTCCGGAGCTTTCGTAGCGCCCCCACAGGAAGGCGTGGACCAGGCGCAGCGGGGCGCCGCGCAGCGCGGCTTCGTCGGCCGCGTACTCGACGGCGCGCAGACTGGACGCGGAGCCGTCGACGCCGACGACGACCGGGAGTGTCATCGTCCTCACCGCCCCGCGCCCAGGTCGAACACGATCCGCGCCGTGACCTCGCCACGCCGTACGGCGTCAATCGCGTCGTTGACGTCGGCCAGCGGACGCGTCTCGTACCGGACCTCGGTACGCCCGGCCGCGTGCAGTCGGAAGACCTCGGCGAGGTCCTGCCGGGTGCCGACGATCGAGCCGATCACGCTGGTGCCGTTGAGGACGGTGTCGAAGATCGGCAGGCGGACCGTGCCGTGCGCGGGCAGGGCGACCATGACGAGCTTGCCGCCGCGCCGCAGCCCGGCGCCCACGGCCTCGAAGGCGGCGTCGTTCACCGCGAGGGCGATCGCGGCGTGGGCTCCGCCGTGCCGTTTGAGGACCTCGCCGACGTCCTCCTTGCGGGCGTCGATGACGAGGTCGGCGCCGAGCCGGGCGGCGAGGTCGAGCTTGTCGTCGGTGACGTCGATCGCGGCGACGCTCGCCCCGGCCAGCCTGGCGTACTGCACGGCGAGGTGCCCGAGCCCGCCGACGCCGGAGACGGCGACGAGCTGCGCGGGCCGTACGCCCGCGACCTTGAGGGCCTTGTACGTGGTCACGCCCGCGCAGGTCAGCGGCGCGGCGTCGAACGGCGAGACCCCTTCGGGCACCGGCTGCGCGAAGTCGGCCCAGGCGAGCATCTTCTCCGCGTACCCGCCGTCGCAGCCGTACCCGGTGTTGATCTGCTGCTCGCACAGCGTCTCCCACCCGGACAGGCAGTGCTCGCACCGCCCGCACGCCCGGCCCAGCCACGGTACGGCGACCCGCTGCCCGACCGTGAGCGTGCTGACGCCCTCGCCGAGCGCCTCGACCAGGCCGACGCCCTCGTGTCCGGGGACGAACGGCGGGGTCGGTTTCACGGGCCAGTCGCCGTGCGCGGCGTGGATGTCGGTGTGGCACAGCCCGGACGCCTCGACCCGGACGCGGACCTGGCCGGGGCCGGGCTGCGGGTCGGGGCGTTCCTCGATGACCAGGGGCGCGCCGAAAGCTCGTACGACCGCTGCCTTCATGGGGGATTCCTCTTCTCCGGTGGTGTGTCAGTCGTGGGGGACGACGGCGACGGGGGCCGCGCAGTGGTGCAGGACGGCGTGGGTGACGTGGCCGATGTGGGTGCCGAAGGGGTTGTGCCGGGTACGGCGTCCGACGACGACCAGAGAGGCGTCGCGGGCGGCGTCCACGAGCCGGACGGCCGGGTTGCCGTAGCGGACCTGCTCGGTGACCTCCACGCCGGGGTGGTCGCGGCGCCAGGGCTTCAGGACCTCGGCCAGCTTCTCGGCGTCGCCCCGCAGGAGGGCTTCGTGCAGGGTCGGGTCCGCGGGGGTGCCGTAGGCGATGTACGGGGGCGGGTTCCAGGCGTGCACCACGCACAGGGGGACGGCGCGGCGGGCGGCCGTCTCGAAGGCGAAGGTGAGGAGGGTGGCGTCCGGGCGGTCGGTGTCCAGGCCCAGGACGACCGGGCCGGGGGAGATCTGCGGGTCCTTCTTGACGAACACCACGGGGTGCTGGGTGTGGGCCAGGACGCTGAGGCCGACGGAGCCGAGCAGGAAGCCGACGGTCCCGCCGAGTCCGCGTGAGCCCAGGACGAGGAGTTCGGCGTCCTTCGCCGCTTCGATCAGGGCGTCGGCGGGGTGGCCGGTGACCTGCGTGGTGGTCACCTGGATGCCGGGGTGGCGTTCGCGGAGGCCGGCGGCTGTTTCGCGGGGGATGCGGTCGGTCCAGTGCTGGTGGGTCTCGGCGCCCAGGAGCGG
>NZ_JARAYJ010000077.1:0-14630 GCF_033794345.1 Streptomyces niveiscabiei | reverse complement strand
CCGCGTACGGCGCTCTCCGTCCGCTGCCGTGTAGTGCACGGCGCGGACGTCGAACAGGGGCCAGCGGGACGGGTCGAGGACCTGGTGGGACATCTCCTCACGCAGGACGGCGAGCTGTTCCTCACCCTCCGCGACGGGGATCGTGAACTCGGGCACGGAGGCGAGGACTTGTTGCCGCCCGTCCTCGTCGAACACGGCCCGCAGCATCGGATGCCGGTCGATCAGCCGCCGCCAGGCCCGCTCCAGCCGGGGCACGTCGACCGAGGGCGCCTCGAACTCCGAGTAGTAGTGGGCCCCGACGCCGCCGAGCCGCATCTCCTGCGCCCGGCCCAGCCAGTACGCGCGCTGCACGTCCGTCGCGGGGAACGGCTCGTGCGCGTGCTCGGGGTCCGCCACCAGCCGGGGCAGTACGGGCCGGCCGCCGTCCAGGGTGAGCGTGGCGGCGTACTCCTTCAGCACGGGGGCCGTGAACAGGCCGGCGATCCGGGCGTCGCGCACCCCGCGCTCGCCGAGCCGGTGCAGCATCCGCGTGGCGAGCAGGCTGTCGCCGCCGAGCGCGAAGAAGTCGTCCTCGCGCAGCACCGTGCGGACCCCGAGCAGCTCGCGCCACACCTCGGCGACCAGTTCCTCGGCACCCGGGCGAGGCGGCGTGCCCGGCCGCCGCGCGGACGCCCCGGCCGCCGCCTGCCGCCCGAGCAGCTCGCGCACGGCCCGCCGGTCGACCTTGCCGTTGGCGGTGAGCGGCATGACCGGCAGCAGGACCAGCCGGTCGGGGACCATGTACGACGGCACCTGCCCGGCGGCGACCGCGCGCACGGCCCCGGTGTCGCACGGCGGGGCGTACGGGTCACGGACCGCGCGGATCAGCAGCGCGGGCTCCTCGCGGCGTACGTCCGTGTCCACCTCGGCGAACCCCTGGGCGCGCAGCACCTGTTCCCACGCGGCGGGCGGCAGCAGCGGACTGCCGGCCGCCCGGCGGGCCGGGTCCGCGTCCGCGAAGCCCCGGGTGGGCAGCGCGGCGCAGATCAGGCCGAGCGGCGGAAGACCGCCCTGCTCCACCGCGAGCAGCACGCCACCGGGAGCCAGCAGGGCAGCCGCCTGGGCCGCGCCGGTCGCCGGATCGTCGAAGGCGTGCAGGGAGCCGAGCGCCAGGACGGCGTCGAACGCGCCCGGCAGCCCCTCCGGCAGCGCGCCGTCGGGCAGCGCCTGGCAGCGCACGTCGTGCGGCGACGCGGCGAACCGCTCGCGGGCCCGCTCCAGGAGACCCGCGGAGGTATCCAGCAGCGTCAACTCAACCTCGTCAGGGGCGAGTTGCTCGGCCACGCGCAGGGTGCCGAGCCCGCCGCGAGCCCCGACGACAGCGACCCGCGGCGCCCGGCCGTCCGCCGCCGCGAGCGCGCGCAGCGCCTGGGCGCACGCCCTGGCGGCCTCCGCGCTCGCGGGCAGCGCGTCCAGCGCCGCCTCCGGGGCGAGCACGGGGTCGTCGAGGAGTTCCAGCGGGTCGCGTTCACCGGCGAGCATGGCCCGCAGGTCCGGCAACCGCTCCGTGAGGTGCGCGAGGACGGGCGCGAGGCGGGTTCCCGCTACGCGCCGCGCCAAGGCGTCGGCGTCGACCGGGCCCGCGTGCCGGCGCAGCCAGTCCCGCCACAGGTGCGCGAGCGCGCGCATCCCGGGCGCCGGACGAGGCCCGCCCGCCAGGACCCGGCCGATGACGTGCGCCACGACCTCCGTCTCCAGCGGATCGGGCCGGGCCCCCACCACCTGCGGCCGGACACCTTCGGCGGGCCCGCCCCCGGCGGCGGGCGCCGGCGCGTAGGCCGCGGCCAGCACACCGTCCGCGCCGACGGCCGCGACCGCACGGCCCACACCGGGAGCCCGCTCCAGCGCCGCCTCCACCTCACCCAGCTCCACCCGGTGACCGCGCAGCTTGACCTGGGAGTCGGCACGGCCGAGGAACTCGACGCCGCCGCCGGGCAGGTAGCGGGCCAGGTCGCCGGTGCGGTACCAGCGCAGCCCGTCGTACGTCACGAACCGGTCGGCGGTGCGCTCCGGATCGCCCAGGTACCCGTCGGCCACCCCGGCCCCGCCGATCCACAGCTCGCCCGGCACCCGGTCCGGGCAGTCCCGGCCCCGGGCGTCGACGACGCGCAGGCGCACGTTGCGCAGCGGCGTCCCGTACGGCACCGACGTCCACTCCGCGGGCACCGCGCCCCCGGTGACCTCGCACACCGTGGAGTGGATCGCGGTCTCCGTCGTGCCGCCGAGTGCCACGAACCGGCAGCTAGGCGAGCGCTCCGCGAGCCTCCCCGGCAGTTCGGCCCCCACCCAGTCGCCGCCGAGCAGCACCAGCCGCAGCCCGGCAGGGCCGTCCCCGGCGGTGCTGAGCAGCATGTCCAGCACGGACGGCACGCAGTTGAGGACGGTGACCCGGTGCCGCGCCATCAGCGTGTGCCAGCTCGCCGCGTCCTTGCGGTCCTCCTCCGCGACCAGGACGACAGCGCCGCCCACGGACAGCGCCCCGAACAGGTCGAACACCGACAGGTCGAAGTCGAGGGCGGACAGCGCGAACGTCCGGTCGCCGCCGTTCACCCCGAACCGTCCGGTGAGGTCGTCGACGGTGTTGCGGGCCGCCCGGTGCGGCACCACGACGCCCTTGGGCTCGCCGGTGGAGCCGGAGGTGAACAGGATGTACGCCGGGTCGCCCTCCGGGACGGCCACCGCCTCCTTGACGGGCGCGTGCGCCAGCGCGTCCGCCACCGTCAGGCCCACCACACCCGCCGGGAGCGGCGCCGTGTCCTCGGCGACGAGGGCCACCCGCGCCCCCGCCCGGGCCAGGACGCGGTCGCGGCGGGCCGGCGGGTGGTCGCGTCCGACGGGCACGTACGCCGCGCCCGCGCTCAGGACGCCCAGCACGGCGGCGACCTGGTCGGGGCCCTTGGGCAGGCAGACGGCGACCCGGTCGCCGGGGCCGACCGCCTGCGCGGCGAGCGCGGCGGCGATGCGCCGCGCCCGGTCGGCGAGTTCGCCGTAGGTGAGGACCCCGTCCGTACCCCAGAGCAGGGCGGGCCGGGCGGGGGTCAGCTCGGCGTGGCCGAGGACGTCCTCGTGCAGCAGCAGACCGCTGCGCGGCGCGTCGGTGGCGTTGGCGCGGTCGCGCGCCTCGCGCTGGGACGCGGGCAGCAGGTCCGGGACGGGCGCGCCCCAGGGGGCGTCGGACGCGGCGAGGGAGTCCACCAGCGCGCGGAAGGCGGCGAACATCGCGTCGAGCGTGCCCTCGGGGAACGCCTCCTCCAGCGCGTCCCAGTTGACCAGCAGACCGCCGTCGAGCTCCGTGACCTGGGCGTCGAGCCACACCTGCGGCCCCTGCGAGATGATCCACACGGGACGCCCGAAGCAGGCGCGGACGTCCTCGGAGAACAGCTCGCCCAGGTTCAGCGCGCTGGTGAACACCACCGGCGCCAGGACCCGCCCGCCGCCGTGCTGGGCGCGGTTCAGGTCGCGCAGCACCTCGACGCCCGAGTACGCGGCGTGCGCCGCGTCCCCGAGGAAGCGTTCCTGCACACCGAGGGCCCGCTCCCGGAAGGGCGCCTCGCCCGCCATGTCGGCGGTGAGCAGCACGGAACCGGTGAAGTCGCCCACGAGCAGGGGCACATCGGGGTGCAGCGGCTCGCGGTCGAAGAGCGGCACGTTCAGCAGGAAGCGGTGCTCGGCGCTCCACGCGGCGAGCACCTCGCAGTACGCGGTGGCCAGCGCCATCGCCGGGGTCACCCCGTGCCGGTGCGCGCGGGCGAACAGGGCCTCGCGCGCCTGCGGGGGCAGCCAGTGGTGGCGCCGGGTGACCCGGGGCCGTACCGGGCCCTGGGCGAGCGGCAGCGCGGGCGCGCCGGGCAGGTCCGGCAGCCGCTCGGCCCACCAGGCGGCGTCCCGGGCGCGGTCGCGCTCCCGCTCGGCGTGTACGGCGCGGTCCGCGAGGTAGCGCCGGTAGCTGTAGCCGATGGGGGAGAGGTCGCCGTCCCCGCGGTAGAGGACCGCCAGGTCGGCGAGGAGGACGCGCAGGCTCAGCGCGTCGGCGGCGAGCATGTCGAGGTTCAGGTGGACCCGGGTGCGGCCGTCCGGCAGCAGCGACAGCTGGACGTCGAGGACCTCGCCCGCGCCGACCCGCAGCATGCGGTGCGACAGCCGGTCGCGCAGTTCCGCCAGCCGGGTGTTCACCTCGTCCTCGGGCAGCGCGCGCAGATCGTGCACGTGCAGTCCCGGCCAGGCGGAGGTGGCCGGTGTGTGCTGGCGTCCGTCGTCGGCGAACACGGCGCGCAGTTGCGCGTGGCGGGCGAGCAGCGCGCGTACGGCACGCTCCAGGCGGCGCGGGTCGACGCCCTCGCCGTCGAACTCGTTGTAGAAGTGGGCGGCCACGCCGCCGAGTTCGTGCTCCTCGCCGCGGCCGATCCAGTAGGCGTGCTGCATGAGGGCCAGGTCGAAGGGGGACGTCTCGTCGTCGTCCGGGCCCGCCCCGGAGGTCTCGGGGGTCTCGTTCGGGGTGGCGCCGGTACATCGCTCGGCGGCCAGTTCCGCCCAGGCGTGCAGCGTCGGGGTGCGGGCGAGGGACGCGAACGTCAGACGGACGCCCTCGCGGCGCAGCGCCGCGGACACGGCCATCAGCCGGATGGAGTCCAGGCCCTGTTCGATCAGGTTGTCGTGGGGACCGACCCGCTCGGCCTCGGGGCCGAGCCAGTCCGTCAGCAAGGGGCGGATCGACTGCAAGGGATCGCGTTCTGACACTGCTCACCAGCTTCGACGGCATCAGTTATTGAAAATGATATTCATTTCCTACAGTATGAACGGCGGGCTCGACAAGCCCCGCCGAGCGGGATACGACCAGAAAGGGATTCACGTGCTGGACGGCTGTACGCCCTGGCCCGCCGAACTCGCCGCGCACTACCGGGCCGCGGGCCACTGGCGAGGAGAGACGTTCGACCGGCTGCTGCGGGACTGGGCCCGCACCCGGCCGCACCGCACCGCCCTCGTGCACGGCGCACGGCGCCTGGACCGCGCGCGGCTGGCCCAGGACGCCGACCGCGTCGCCGGCCGGCTCGCCGGGCTCGGCGTCCGGGCGGGGGACCGGGTGGTCCTCCAGCTCCCCAACGTCCCCGAGTTCTTCACCGTCTTCTTCGGCCTCCAGCGGCTCGGCGCCATCCCGGTCCTCGCCCTGCCCCTGCACCGCCGCAGCGAGATCGTCCACCTGTGCCGGCTGGCCGACGCCGTCGCCTACGTCGTCCCGGACGTCCACCAGGGCTTCGACCACCGCGACCTCGCGGCCGAGGTCCGCGACGAGTGCCCCGGCCTCAGGCACGTCCTCGTGCTCGGCGACCCCGGCCCCCACACCCCCCTCGACGGCCCCGGCACCCCGGACCTGCCCCCCGCCCCCGACGACGCCTCCGAGGTCGCGCTCCTGCTGGTCTCGGGTGGCACCACCGGGCTGCCCAAACTGATCCCACGCACCCACGACGACTACGCCTACAACGTCCGCGCCAGCGCCGACGCGTGCGGCTTCGGCCCCGGAACCGTCTACCTCGCCGCGCTGCCCGTCGCCCACAACTTCGCCCTCGGCTGCCCCGGCGTCCTGGGCGCCCTGCACGCGGGCGGCACGGCGGTCCTCACCGACGAACCCGACCCCGACAGCGCGTTCACCCTCGTCGAGCGCGAACGCGTCACCGCGACCGCCCTGGTGCCGCCCACCGCCCGCATGTGGACGGCGGCTGCCGCATGGGGCGAGGCGGACCTGTCGACGCTGCGGCTCCTCCAGGTCGGCGGCGCCCGCCTGCTGCCCGAGCACGCCGCCGAGGCCCTGAGCGCCTTCGGTCCCGTCCTCCAGCAGGTGTTCGGCATGGCCGAGGGCCTGCTCAACTACACCGAACCGGACGCCCCCGAGGACATCGTCCTGCACACCCAGGGACGCCCGCTGTCACCCGACGACGAGATCCGCGTCGTCGACGAGGACGACCACGACGTCCCGCCCGGCACCACGGGACGGCTCCTCACCCGCGGCCCCTACACCCTGCGCGGCTACTACCGGGCCGACGAGCACAACGCCACCGCCTTCACCGCCGACGGCCACTACCGCACCGGCGACCTCGTCCGCCGCACCCCCACTGGCCACCTCGTCGTCGAGGGCCGGGTCAAGGAACAGATCAACCGGGGCGGCGACAAGGTGGCCGCCGCCGAGGTCGAGGAGCAGCTCGCCCGCCATCCCGCCGTGCGGGACACCGCCGTCGTCCCCGTCCCCGACGACCTGCTCGGCGAACGCACCTGCGCCTTCGTCGTACCCGCCCCCGGAGCCACGGCCCCCGGGCGCGGCGAGGTGGCCGCGTTCCTCAGGGAACGCGGACTCGCGCCCTACAAGATCCCCGACCGCGTGGAAGCCGTCGACGCGCTGCCGGTCACAGCGGTCGGCAAGACCGACAAGAAGGCGCTGACGGCGCTGGCCCGAGAACTGAAGGAAGGTCCCCGCGCATGACCAGCACCTGGAACACCTGGGCGCACGCCCTGCCCGCACCGGGTTCGCCGCACACCGTCGAGGCACCGCGGGACCCGGCGGAGGCGGCGGTACGGCTCGCCCGCTCGGGCCTCGGCGGCGAGTACGTGGTCTACGAGCGCGCCGGGACCTGGACGTACGCCGCGGGACCGGCCGCCACCGTCACCCTGGACGCCGGCCAGGTCGTCGCCCGCTGCGGGAACCACGCGGTGCGGCGCCCCCTGGACCGCGGCGCGCCGCTGGAGCAGATCGCCGCCCTCCTCGCCCACGTGCCGCACACCGACTGGCGGGCGTACGGCTGGGCCACCTTCGAACTGGCCCACCTGCTCCACCCGGACACCGGCGACCCGGGGCGCGAACCGCTGCTCCACCTCATGCTGCCGGTCACCGAGGTCGACCTCACCCCGGGCACGGCACGCGTCCGCACCGCCGACCCCGAACACCTCGCCCTCGTCACCAAAGCGCTCGCCGTCCCCACCGGGCGGACGGGGGAGGGGCCCGCCGACGCGGAACACCTCCTGGGCACCGGAGCCGCCTCCTACCAGGACGCCGTCGCCCGGACCGTGGCCGACATCCGGGCGGGCCGACTCCAGAAGGCCGTCCTCTCCCGCCCCCTGCCGCTGCCCGGACACCTCGCCCCCGACCTCGCGGCCACCTACCTCGCGGGCCGCCGGGCCAACACCCCCGCCCGCTCCTTCCTGCTGGACCTCGGCGGCTGGCGGGCCGCCGGCTTCAGCCCCGAGACGATCGTCGAGGTCGACGCGGACAGCCGCCGCGTCTCCACCCAGCCGCTGGCCGGCACCCGCGCCCTGGGAACGGACCCCGACGAGACCGCCCGCCTGCGCTCCGACCTGCTCGGCGACCCCAAGGAGATCCACGAACACGCCCTGTCCGTACGCCTCGCCGTCGACGAGGTGACCCAGGTCTGCGGACCCGACGCGGCCGTCGTCGAGGAGTTCATGACGGTCCGCGAGCGCGGCTCCGTCCAGCACCTCGCCTCGCGCGTCACCGGACGCCTCGCCGGCGACCGGGGCCCCTGGGACGCCTTCGCGGCGCTCTTCCCGGCGATCACGGCCACCGGCTGCCCCAAACCGGGCGCCCTGCGGGCCATCGGCCGCTACGAGGACGAGCCGCGGGGGCTGTACGCGGGAGCCGTCCTCACCGCCGACGCGCACGGCGGCCTCGACGCCGCGCTCGTCCTGCGCACCGTCTTCCAGCGGGACGGCCGCAGCTGGCTGCGCGCGGGCGCCGGGGTGATGGGCCAGTCGACACCGGAACGCGAATGGGAGGAGACCTGCGAGAAGCTCCGGAGCGTGGCCCCGTATCTGCGGTGAGCGGGGTGGGTGAGAACGTGGCGGGAGGGGTGGCCCTCAGCGGTCGAACTTCCAGGTGATGTGCGTGGGCGTCGCGTCGACGACCGTGACCGGGATGCGGACGGCCGCCCCGTTGCTCCGTCTGCCGGTGCACGTCATCCGCGTGCCCGCGACCGCGAGCAGCGGGCCCGGGCAGGTCACGTCGTGGAGCCTGGCCCCCACCCACGGCAGCGGGTGGTACAGGCTCTGCGTCCGGCCGGCGACGATGCTCGCCGCGAGGGCCTTGCGGCCGTCCACCATGACTGTGTCGTACTCGTCCAGCGACGTCGTCGACTCGGTCGTGGAGAGCGCGCGGGTGCCGAGGACGCCGGCGAGGAGGGCGACGGTCGCTCCGGCCGCGACGCCGACGGCGAACTTGCTGACCGGCACGGACGACCTCCTCCCGGGTTCCGGGCTGCGGGCTCGGGCTTCGGCTGCGGGCTCGGGCTTCGGCTTGGGCTTCGGTTTCGGAAAGTACCAGCTCGGCGCCGCTGCGATGAACCGTCCAGCGAAGTCAGTTGATTCTTCAAGTATGCTGGCCGCCGCACGCCGGTACCCCTCGCCAGGGCCCGGCGGCGGCAGCCGCGGCCGGCTGGACCCCGCGCCGGGGGAACCTCGCGCAGGCTGCGCCCTCCGTCCGAAAGGCCCCTGCATGTCCTCCGTGCTCAACCCCGCGACACCGGCCGGCGCGTACGACGCGTTCCTCCCCGGCGCCCTGGTCCGTGCCCGCGCCCACCGCGAGTGGACGCCCGCCGACGGCCCCCTCCCCGCCCTCTACCTCAGCCACGGTGCCCCGCCCCTCTTCGACGACGGCCCCTGGCTGCGGGAACTCCTCGACTGGGCGCAGCGTCTGCCCAAGCCGAAGTCGATCCTGATCGTCTCCGCGCACTGGGAGGACGCGCCCCTCGCGATCTCCGCGTCCGCCGCGCACACGCCGCTGGTGTACGACTTCGGCGGCTTCCACCCCCGCTACTACCGCATGACGTACGACACCCCGGACGCCACCGCGCTGGCCCACCGCGTCGCCGCGGCCATGCCGGACGGCGAGCCGCTGTACCAGCATGCGAACCGGGGTCTCGACCACGGCGCGTGGGTGCCGCTGATGGCCATGTACCCCCTCGCGGACGTCCCCGTCCTCCAGCTGTCCCTGCCGACCCACGATCCGGCCCGCCTGATGGACCTCGGGCGCCGCCTCGCGGACCTGCGCGCGGAAGGTGTCCTGGTCATCGGCTCCGGCTTCATGACGCACGGCCTGCCGTTCGTCACCCGCGAGATGTTCGAGGGCGTCGTCCCCGCCTGGTCCTCCGACTTCGACCAGTGGGCCGCCGAGGCGCTCGCCAAGGGCGACGTCGACGAACTCGCCGCGTACGCCACCCGCGCGCCCGGCATGCCGTACGCGCACCCCACCCCCGACCACTTCCTGCCCCTCTTCATCGCCCTCGGCAGCGCGGACGGTCCGGAGCGGGCCGTCCGCACCACCATCGACGGCTTCATGATGGGATTCGCGAAGCGGTCGTTCGAGGTGGCCTAGGCATGGGTGGCCCAGGCGAGGAACGGGTCAGGTGGGGAACGGGTCAGGTCTGGATCTCCGAGGGGTCCTCGTCGAAGACGGTGATGTCGACGCAGAGGTAGATCGGTGAGCCCCAGTTGTGGTGGAGCACCCAGGTGACTCCGTTGTTGGGGTCGAACGGCGGGCCGTGCGGCGCGATGTTGGTGACCCAGACGTCGGCCGCTCCGACGAACCGCTTGCGGTCGACACCGCCGAAGCCGCCGTGCGCGTCACCGGAAGCGGGCACGTACTCGCAGGCGGTGACATTGACGATCGACTTGGCAGTGATGGCGGCCCAGTTGAAGTTCCATGTGCTCCGGGTCGGTTGGGGATCCCGGAGGTACATGCGGATGTGCTGGGGCATGGAACCACCCCTTCCATGGCTGGTGGACTGGTGCCTTCCCATCGTGCGGTGCGCACGAATGAGCGGCAAGTCGATCATTTGAGCGAAGTGTCCCCCGTGAGGCTGCCTTGACGGCCCTGGGGCCGCGACCTAGCGTGCGGTGATCGCGGCGACAGAAAGGTCAAGGTCTCCCATGCGGCTCTCCGCCCCGGCCGACTCCCTCTTCGGGCTCGCCAACCTGCCGTACGGCGTCTACTCCCGCCCCGGCGCCACGCCCCGCGTCGCGACCCGCTACGGCGACCACGTCGTCGACCTCGCGCTCCTCCTCGGCGACGAGGTCTTCGCCGCGCCCGCGCTCAACCCGTTCATGGCGCAGGGGTACGACCGCTGGGTCGCCGTCCGCGCCGCGATCACCGCCGCGCTCGACGGGGACGTGCCCCCCGACGCCGTCCACCCCCTGGCCGACGTCACTCTGCACCTTCCCTTCGAGGTCGCCGACTACGTCGACTTCTACGCCTCCGAACACCACGCCGCCAACCTCGGCCGCCTCTTCCGGCCCGACAACCCCGAGCCCCTCCTCCCCAACTGGAAGCACCTGCCCGTCGGTTACCACGGCCGCTCCGCCTCCGTCGTCGTCTCCGGCACGGACGTCGTACGGCCCCGTGGCCAGCGCAAGTCGCCCGGCGATCCGGCGCCCGTGTTCGGGCCCTCCGTCCGGCTCGACATCGAGGCGGAGATCGGGTTCGTGGTCGGCACCGGCAACCCGATGGGCTCGCCCATCCCCGTCGCCGACGCCGAGTCCCACATCTTCGGCGCCGTCCTCTTCAACGACTGGTCCGCGCGCGACATCCAGGCCTGGGAGTACGTCCCCCTCGGGCCCAACCTCGGCAAGTCCTTCGCGTCGACCGTCTCGCCGTGGGTGGTCCCCCTGCTGGCCCTGACCGAGGCGAAGGTGGACACGCCGGTCCAGGAACCGGCCGTCCTCCCCTACCTCGCGCTCGACCGCCCCTGGGGGCTCGACATCTCCCTGGAGATCGAGTGGAACGGTGAGGTCGTCTCCCGGCCGCCGTACTCCGCGATGTACTGGTCGCCCGCGCAGATGCTGGCGCACCTGACCGTGAACGGGGCACCGACCCGGACCGGCGACCTCTTCGCCTCCGGGACGGTGTCCGGGCCGGAGAAGGGGGAGCGGGGGGCGTTCATCGAGCTGACGTGGGGCGGGGCGGAGCCGGTTGCCGTGGGCGGGGAGTCGAGGACGTTCCTGGAGGACGGGGATGTGGTGGTGCTGCGGGGGAGCGCGCCGGGGGTCGGTGGGGGGCGGGTCGGGTTCGGGGAGGCGAGGGGGAGGGTAGTTGGTGGCTGAGCCGGTTGGCCAGTGAGTGGCTGAGCCACTTGGCCACTCACCCACTTGGCCACTCACCCACCCAGCCACTCATCCACCCACCCGCCGCACCCCCCACTCCCGTTCCGCGACCGCGAGCCCCCGCCTCAGTGTCTCGACGAGCGCCGGCCGGCTCACCGGCACCGCCGCGAACGCCCCAGGCCCCTCGTCGCCGTGCACCCGGCAGGCGAGGTGGACCCGGTCCCCGTCGGGGAAGGCGAACGCCAGGACACTGTCCGTGCACTCGCCCCAGTCGAGAAACCGGTACCCGGCCAGTTGCTCCCCGGCCTCGGCCGCCCTCGCTGTGCGGGACGCGTCGAGCACCCAGTCCTCGGCGAGGCGGAACGCGTCGGCCGGCGAGGTGAAGTCCGTCGGCGGTGGGGCCGGCGCGTCGAAACGGGCGAGTTCGTCCTTGAGCTTCTTCACCAGCAGGGGCGGGTAGAAGGCGTTGTCGGGCGGGTTCACATGGAGCCCGCCCACATGGACGTCGACGCACAGCAGCCCGGGGTCCCGCTCGATGTGGAACTCCAGGCCGAATCCGGCACGCGATCCCAACAGCATGGCAATCTCTCCGGCCCGGTTCAGCCCCGTAGGAGGGCGAGTTGGTGGGTCACCGCGTCGGTCAGGCGCGGTTCGTCGTCCGTCGCGAGGAGGTCGAGGAGCGCGCCCCGGAGGACGGCGAGGGCGAGGGTGCGGCGGACGGCGGCGTCCCGCGCGCCGCGTTCGGACGGTGACTGGCAGTCGGTGAGGACGCCGAGCCAGTCCTCCACGGTCGTACGGGCGAACCCGGCCCAGGGGCCGTCCGGTTGGACGAGGGAACGCGCGTACGCCTCCGCCCACAACCGCAGCAACGGCCGGTGCTCCTTCGCGGCGAGCCATGCCCAGACCTGTTCGACCGCCGGGACCAGCCCAGCGGGGGCGGGCCGGCGGATCCGGTCCAGGAGGGCCAGTTCGTCGGTGCGGGCGCGGGCCAGCAGTGCTCGTACCAGGCCGTCCTTGCTGCCGAAGAGGAACAGCAGGACCCGGGGGCTGGAGCCGATCGCCTCCGCGAGGGGGCGCAGCGAGAGATCGGTGAGGCCGTGGGCGAGGGCGTACCGGTAGGCCGCCTCCAGCAGTTCGGTCTGCCGGGCGGACGGGGTTGGCGTCTCCTGGGGCACGTGGTTAGCCTAACCCGACTGAAACGACCGTTTCAGTAATGGTCGTCGGACACGGGAGAGTGGCACATGCCGGAGCGGGACCGGGAACGGGCCGTCGTACGCCGCGCCGACCGGCCCGGAGACCTGGGCTGGGTGCTGATGGCCCACGGCGAGGTCTACGTGGGGCAACTCGGCTGGGACGCTGGCTTCGAGGCCCTGGTCGCCAGGATCGTCGCGGACTACACGGCCGGACACGACCCGCTCCGCGAGGCGGCCTGGATCGCCGAGGTGGACGGCCGCCGGGTGGGCTGCGTGCTCCTGGTCGCCGGTGACGGCCCGAGGACGGCCCGGCTGCGGGTCCTCCTCGTCACGCCGGACGGCAGGGGACGGGGCCTCGGGACCCGCCTGGTCGCGGAGTGCCTCGCCTTCGCCCGGGAGGCGGGGTACGGGAGGGTGACCCTGTGGACCAACGACGTCCTGGTGTCGGCGCGCAGGATCTACCAGGGCTTCGGCTTCGAACTGGCCGACGAGGAACGGCACCACAGCTTCGGCCGGGACCTGGTGGGGCAGAACTGGACGCTTGAGCTTGGCGGACCGTGAGGCCCACAGCAACACCCGCCTGCCACACCGATATTCGCGTACCGGAACACCCGCCCCTCCAGTACCGTGCCCGCGTGGACCTCTTCGTACAGACCTGGGCCGCGCTGCGGTCGGCCGTCGCGGGGCTCGCGGACGACGACTTCGCGCGGCCCTCGGGGTGCGCGGGATGGCTCGTACGCGACCTGGTGTGCCACCTCGTGATCGACGCGCAGGACGTGCTGATCACCCTCGCCACGCCCACCGACGCGGAGCCGACCCGGGACGCGGTGACGTACTGGCACGTCACCGACGCCCCGCCGACAGGCGAGGACCCGCTGGACGCGCTGACCGTCCGCCTCGCGGCGGCGTACGAGGACCCGGCGCTGCTGAAGTTCCACCTGGACGACGTCGGCTCGGCGGCGGGCCGCGCCGCGACCCTGGCGGCGCCGGAACTGCGGGTCAGCACCCAGGACATGGTCCTCACAGCGGCGGACTACCTCTCCGCGTACGTCCTGGAGTGGACCCTCCACCACCTCGACCTCGTCGCCCACCTCCCCGGCGTCGAAGGACCACCCGCCGAGGGCCTCGCCCGCACCCGGCAGATGCTGGAGCGGATCGCCGGTACACCGTTCCCCGCAGCCCTCTCCGACACGGACACGCTCCTCGTCGCCACCGGCCGCCGCGCCCCCACCGACGCGGAACGGGCCGAACTGGGCGCCACGGCCGCGAGGTTGCCCTTCGTCGTGGGGTGAACGGGCCGGTTCTCGCAGGTGACGGCAGGCCCGCCGATTACCATCGGCCCATGGATCCGACGCCGCGTTGGCTGAACCCCGAGGAGCGACGGGCGTGGCTCGCCTACGTCGAGTTCTCCACGCACCTCGCCGACCATCTCAACCGCCAGCTGCGCCGCGACGCGGGGATGACGCACGCGGACTACTCGCTCCTCGCGATCCTCTCGGCGGTCCCCGGCCACCAGCTCACCATGTCCGAGCTGGCCGAACGCCTGCGCATCACCCGCAGCCGCCTCACCCACGCCGTCACCCGCCTCCAGGAGTCCGGCTACGTCGACCGCCAGGACTGCCCGAGCAACCGCCGCAACCAGCTGGCGGTCCTCACCCCCGAGGGCATGCGCCTCCTGGAGGAAGTGGCCCCGGGCCACGTGGAAGCGGTCCGCCAGGCCATCTTCGACGCCCTCACCCCGGCCCAGATCACCCAGTTCGCGGAGATCGGCGAGGCCATCAACGCGGCCCTGCACGGAATCGACGCGGCGAACGAACACGAAGAGGCGCTGCCGTGGAGGAGGCGGTGACGGTGTCCGCGTGCGCACGGACCCCGCGCGGATTCTTCGAAATGAGGGGCATAGAACCGATCATCGATGCTGTTTACGCTGTCGAGGGAGCTCACCGGACGTACGGGCACCTCGCGCGCGGTGGGCCTGGCAGCCGCGTGGTCGCATGAGTCGTTTCCGATAGGAATCAGGTACCGCACATGAGCGCTTCCGCATCGATCGGCGTCACCGGCCTCGGGGTCATGGGCCGCAACCTGGCGCGTAATTTCGCGCGGCACGGGTACACGGTCGCGGTCCACAACCGGAGTGCGGGGCGGACCCGTGCGCTGGTCGAGGAGTTCGGGCACGAGGGGGAGTTCGTCGCGGCCGAGAGCGCCGAGGAGTTCGTGGCGGCGTTGGAGCGGCCTCGGCGGCTGATGCTGATGGTGCAGGCGGGGGAGGCGACGGACGCGGTGATCGGGGAGTTCGCGCCG
>NZ_JARAYJ010000076.1:0-15124 GCF_033794345.1 Streptomyces niveiscabiei | reverse complement strand
GGCTGGGCTACATCAGCCCCATCGCCTTCGAACAGCGATCAGCTACGCTGACCACTGCCGCATAGCAAACGGTGTCCACGCTTCGGGGGAAGGCCCCGTTCGTGGTAGGCGACGGCCGTGCCGTCGGGGGACCAGCGGGGGTCGGCGCCGGCGTTCCAGTCGGGGGAGGTGTCCGCGGAGTTGAGGCGCTGGCCCCGGTAGGCGCCGCGGTCGCCGTGCCGGTCGATGAGGTAGGGCTGGAAGAAGCGCCGCTGGCCGTTGTTGCGGACGGAGGAGACCGCGGAGGTGGAGAGCAGGTCGGTGAGGGCGGGGACGCCGGTCATGCCGGAGGTGAACATCATCCGGTCGTAGCCGCGGGTGTCCAGGGCGACGATCCACCGGTCGTCGGGGGAGGCGTCCACGGGGTCGGTGTAGCCGGGGTCGGCCGTCATCCGGCGGACCTTGCCGGTGCGCAGGTCGACGGCCATGAGGTCGATGTTGGAGGACTCGACCGGGTAGCCGACGTAGAAGACCTCCCGGCCGTCCTTGGAGAAGCCGCGCAGCTCACCGACGCCGGGCAGGGTGGGGTCGAAGGCGAGCCGGGACGGGTCGCGGGGGTCGGTGTGCACGGGCTGCGCGGCGGGGGAGGCGTCGAAGAGACGGGTGACCTTCTCCACCTCGTAGCGCGGCACGAGGGGCGTGCCGGTCGTGGGGGCGGGGTCGAAGCGCAGGCGGCCGAAGTAGCCGTACTGGTCGAGGCGTCCGCCGGTGACGGTCACGCTGTTGAAGCCGAGGTGCGTCTGGTCGGGGTGCAGGCGCAGTTCCCGGATGGCGCCGCCGGGGCCGGAGCCGTCGGCGGAGGTGTTCCAGCGGATCGGATAGACGTGGAGCCGGTCCGGGGTGCAGGCGGGCGAGGCGAGGGGGTGCGGGCCGCAGTCGACGACGTTCGTGCCGTACAGCACCCGCTTGCCGTCCGCGAAGGGCTGCGGGTAGCTGGTGTCGGCGGTCATGCCCTGCTTGTTGGCGGGCGGGGTGCCGCAGGTGAGGCATTTCCACGCGTCACCGCCCGGGAAGGTCCGGCCGTCCGTGCGGACGAGGAGGAGCTGGTCCCCGCTGTACACGCTCGCCGGGTCGGGGGCGGCCGGGGCGCCGGTGAAGCGGACGGCCGCGGTGACCGTGCGGCCGTCCGGGAGGAAGCCCCCGGTGCGCAGGCCGGAGTCCCAGTCGGCGGCCATGCAGCCCGTGCCGTGCGGGTTGACCCGGTCGGTGCAGGCTCCTTCCGCGTTCGAGGGGGCGGTCGGCGGCAGCGGCAGCCGCTCCACCCGGATGTGCTCGGGGGCGGGCGGGCGCGGGGAGGCCGTCGGGGCGGCCTGCGCGGGTGGGAGGAAGGCGGTGAGGCCGACCAGGGCCGCGAGGACGGCGAGGCCCTTGGCGCGTGTGCGTCGTGTTCGCATGGCTCCCTCTGCGTGCGGGACGGGGGCGGAGGTGAGAACGGCCCTCACCTCGGCGTGAGTAGCCCTCTTTCTATAGGAGAATTGAATTCTCGTGAAGGTGGTCGTACGCGGTGCGCCGCCGACGTCACCGAGCGGGCACCGCGATTTGGCCGGACTGTGACTGCTACTGCTGGACGTACCACCAGCAGTAGTACGAAGACCGAGCGCTTCTCGGGCTGTACCGGGTGCCGCACAGTTGGTGCCGTGCGCATCAAAATGCCTGGTGAGGAGGGTGCAGACCAGCGCACGCCCGCGCAACCGCCCGTACCGGACCCACCGCACCCCACGGAGACCTCCCCATGCCGAATCCGGCCAGCAGGACCCTCGTCGTTCTCGCCCACCCCCGCCTGTCCGAATCCCGCGTGAACGCGGCACTTGTCCACGCCCTCCGGGATGAGGAGAACATCACCGTCAACGATCTCTACGCCTGGTATCCGGGCTTCCGCATCGACGTGCCGCACGAACAGAGACTGCTGCTCGACCACGACCACGTGGTGTTGCAGTTCCCCCTCTACTGGTACTCGATGCCCGCCCTCCTCAAGGAGTGGCTGGACGTGGTCCTGACCCGGGGCTGGGCGTACGGCCCCGGAAGCAGCGCGCTGCACGGCAAGACGCTGCGGCTCGCCGTCTCGACCGGAAGCGCCGCCGAGGCCTACCGGCACGACGGGGCCCACCGGCACACCATCGGCGACCTGCTGAAGCCCATGGAGGCGTGGGCCCGTCCGACCGGGATGAAGCTCGCCGGGTCCCTGGTCGTGCACGGGGCCGGCCGGGGCCTGGACGACGAGACCCTCACCGGCCACGCGAAGCACTACCGGGAGGTGCTGACGGCGACCTGACGCGGGCCGGGGCGCCGGCCACCTGTGGTCAGCGGGGCAGAGCGGCCCGCCGGCGCACCGGTAGCTCCCCGGCGGACGGGCCCGCCCGGACGTCCCGGGAACCGGCGCCCACGACCCAGCCGTGCGCGGTGCTGTCCCAGGGCTGGAACTGCCGCTTCGCGACGGTGATCGTGATTCTGCGGGGCCCGCCCGGCGCCAGGCGGACCTTCCGGCAGCCGACCAGCGCCCGCAGGGGCTACTGTGCGGTCTGCACCTCGGGACTGGGACCGAGAGAGATCTGCGGAACCGCCTGGCCGGTGCGCGTGCCGGTGTTACCGCGAAGTGAAGGCGCGCGTCGAGGGAGCCTTCAGCCGGTCGTCCAGCATGGGGACGCCCAGGTACGGGAGACAGAGCGCCGGACCACCACGATCGCGAGCCGGCAGCGTGAGGGCCGCCGGGAGCCCCGCGCCCGCGCTGTCACCGCCGACCGCCGGCGGGGTGAGATCGACGCATGGCCCGACGGCGGCGCGGCGATCCGCGGCAGGTCAAAGTGGCAGAAGCCGGGGCCGCCCACGACGGTACTCGGGGGGCAGCTCGGGGGCGAAGGCGTAGGGAATGCTGCTCTGCTCCTCGGGAGAGTCGCGGGTGCGACACCTTCGGTACGGCAGAGAGCATCGCGAGGGACAGAGCCGCCGGGCGGCCTCACATCCGGGATCGCAGCACGTCGACCTCGCAGCCCGGCGCGAACGGGTCGAAGCCGTGCTCGGCCAGCCAGCGCACCGCCAGCAGGCTGCGCAACGACCACCACGCGCGGATCACGTCGAGGTCGACGTCGGCGCCGTAGCCGGCGATGACGTCGCCGAGGTGCTCCTCGTGTCCGAGGGTGAAGATGGCGAGGTCGTACAGGGGATCGCCCCGGCCGGCCTCGGACCAGTCGATGATGCCCGTGACCTCCTCGCCGTCGACGAACACGTGCGCGATCTGGAGGTCGCCGTGGGTGAACGTCTCGGTCCATGGCCTCAGCGCGGCCTCGGCGGCCCGGCGGTTGCGGGCGACCAGGTCCGCGGGAAGGAAGCCGCCGGCCACGAGCCGCGCGCACTCGGCGTCGAGTTCCGCCGCCAGCGCGGGGATGCTCCGCCCGGCCTGGCCCGGCCGGGACGGCACCGGCGCGTCGTGCAGCTTCCGGATGGCGGCGCCCGCCGCGGCCCACGCCGCCGGCGATCCGGTCGACGGCCCGCCGAGGCGCCCGAGCGTCGCCCCCGGGAGCGCGGTGAGGGCGAGCACGGACGGCTTGCGCCACAGGATCTCCGGGGTCGGGACCGGCGCCAGCGCCATCGCCTCGGCCTCGGCATCGAGGCGCGCCGGATCGGCGTCCACCTTCAGGAACACGTCCCCGACGCGCAGCGTCACGCGCTCGGAGTGGGCGACGACGACTTCGACCTCATCCATGGGCGACCAGTATCCCGGGGGTGATCGCCGCCGTCGCCGGGTTTCTGACGTGCGACGACACCGCTGGCCGGCGCCATCGGGCACGACACCGGCCTCGGTCGGGCCAGGGGGCCACCACGGCTGCCGGGGCCGTCGCCTTTCTCCCGTTCGTCCACGAGGGCGACGGCATGGTCCTCGGCGCTGATGAAGCCGGTGCCGTCGGCGGGGGAGACGTACGTCCAGTCCAGGCCGCCGACCTCGGCCCGCGGGGTGCCCGGGAACCCGTGGAGGGCGCCTCGTCCTGCCGCGCCGCGCGTCAGAGGTGGATCGTGAAGGTGACCGTGGCCATTGCCCCGGGCCGCTGCACCATGCGCATCTGTACCTGGGCGTTCGCGTACCTTCCGGTGCTGCCGGTGACGGCGAACTGCTCGTCGAGGAGCGGGGCCTTTCCGGAGAGCCGCGCGGTTCCCGAGGTGGTGATCTTGCCGCCGGGCAGGTCGTGGAGTCGGCGGCTCGGCGGTGCGCGGCCGGGCGTCGGCGGAGACGCCGACGAAGCTGCTGGCGCCCGGCTCGCGGCCGGTGAGGGCGCCGGTCCCGATGCGCGCTTCCCCGAGCGCGGAGTCCGCGGGGGTTGACGGCGGTGCCCTCCTCCACAGCCGGAGGCGAGGGAGCGGCGTCCGCGTGAGCGCCGGTACTGGCTGCCGGGAACTGCGCGCGGGAGGCGAGGCCGTCCGGGACCGCTCCTCTTCGCGCAGGCGCTGGGCAGATTGGCGCCCCTGACAGCTTCGTCCCGGGAAATGGCGGTGTGACGCGTCGGGAACCTGCGCTGCGGATGCCCGGGCCGACGCGGACTGGCGTCCCCGGCCACCGTGTGTGCGTTCCGTGCCGTCAGAGCCATAGCGGGTAGGGACACCAGGTCGCGCCGGGGCGCCCGGCCCGCTGTCCAGACCGGCAGGTCCGCCGCAGTGTCCCGGGCCACGGCGATCGGCCTGAAGCGCCAGGCGGGAGCGTGATCGGTCGGCGACAACGGGACCGACGGGCGGACGACGCGGCGGTGACGTCCCCGAGCAGGGGGTCGATCAGATCGCAGTCCGCCGTACTCCACGTTGGGAGCCGTGAGGTCCCAGGGCTGGGCTGCCATGTCCCGGTCGGCCGCGAGCCCCTCGGAGCGGGCCCGCGATGTGCCGAAGCCCTGCTCCGGCGTGAGTCATTGCGCTGCTGCGCGGTCGACTGCTGGCCCGAGCGGATCGTGCGGCTCGAAGCGGGCCACACCGACTGCGGCGGCAGACTGGTCGCCTTCGCGGCCGGGTTCCCCGGCGCCGCCACCGACCGGCTGATCCGCGACGCCGGACACGGCCCCGGCAGGCTGATCACCGCGACGGCCGCGGTCCGGGACCAACTCGCCGCCCTGGAGGCGGAGTACGCCGAAGCCCTGGGCCTGCCGGTGCGGTCGAGGTGAGGCGCAACCCGCCGCCCGTGATCCTGATCCGGCCGGCCCACCTCGCGAACCAGGGCGGGCCCGACCCGTTCCAGAGGTTCCGGCAGGCCGTCGAGGAGGGGGCGCGGCACGAAGCGGTACATCGACGACAGGGTCCTGGAGGCCAACCACGCCTCTTTCCACCAGCGCACGGGGACGACACCCGCCGAGTTCCGCCGGACGCCGCGGCAGACGGGCACCCCGTACCGGCGGGGCCGCGCCCTTGTCGCGCGGCCGGACCCGCGTCTACTGTTTGACATCAAACGGTTACCTGGTGGGCCGAAGACACCGCGACAGGAACGGAGCCGCGCCACGATGACCACCGCACCCCGTATGCAACTGGTCCTCAGCGAGAACTGGACCATGACCCAAGGCCGCGCCGACCTGCCGACGCTGGTGCGCTGGGCGCGCGAGGCCGAGGACGCCGGGTTCGACTCCGTGATGATCAGCGAGCACATCGTGCTCGGCCCCGACGCGGGCGCGAACGGCGTCATGGGCAACCCCCGCGACTACGCCCTGCCAGGCAACCAGGACCCGCACACCCCCTGGCCCCACTCCCTGATCCTGCTCGCCGCGATCGCCGCCGTCACCGTACGCGTCCGCCTCGCCGCCTCCGCGGTGATCGCCCCGCTGCGCCACCCCCTGCTCCTCGCCCGCGAACTCGGCACCCTGGACCTGCTGTCCGAGGGACGCCTGACGGTGCTGCCCAACGTGTCCTGGAGCCGCGACGAGTACGACGCCCTCGGGGTCCCGTTCGGCAGGCGCGGCAGGCTCCTCGACGAACACCTGGAGATCTGGGCGAAGCTGTGGGGCCCGTCCCCGGCCTCCCACCAGGGCGAGCACTACCGCTTCGAGAACGTGTACTTCGAGCCCAAGGCGTACCGGCCCGACGGACCCCGGCTGTGCTTCGGCGGAGCCGGCATGCACGACGCGATGGTGCGCCGGATCGTCCGCCACGGCCACGCCTTCAACCCGCTGGGCCGGCCCACGCCCGAGGAGATGCGGGTCCTCGCGGACGCGATGCGGGCCGCCGGGCGCGACATCGCCGACCTGGAGATGATCGGCGGCACCCGCGCGGTGTTCCCCGACGACCACTCGCGCGCGGACCTCGGCCGGGCGCTGGAGTCGATCCCCGAGCAACTGGAGCAGGGCTTCACGACGTTCTGCGTGAAACCGTCGCAGTTCACCGACGACCCGGACGCGGTAGGAGCCTTCTGCCGGGACGTCATGCGGCGCGTGGAGAAGCTCACTTCCGGCTCCACCCCGCCCGCACGGGGAACAACCTCCTGACGGACGGCCGCGCACGCGGGACGCACACGAATGCGGCCCGGCCGCGCAGCGAGCCGCCGCCCCTCAGCCCTTCGCCCGCCGCCCGCTGCGGCGGGGCGCAGGCTCCGCCCCCGCCAGCAGCGTCCGCCGGCGCTCCTCCCCGTTCTCCTCGATCTGGAGCACGACCCGCCGCAGCGAATCGGCGAGGTCGCGGCACTCGGCGTCGCTGAGCCGCTCCGTCACGAACGCCTCCTCCGCGTTGAAGTCGGGGAAGACGTCCCGCATGAACTCCTCGCCCTTGTCGGTGAGGCCGACCAGGACGAGCCGCCCGTCGTCGGGGTGGCCGGAGCGGCGCAGGAGGCCGCGCCCCTCCAGGGTCCGGGTCACGCCCGTGAGGGTGCCCTTGGAGATGCCCGACTCCTCCGCGACGTGCCGGGTCTCCGACTCGCCCCAGACCCACACCACCCACAGCACGACGAAGGCCGTCCAGGTCAGGTCCGACTCGCGCAGCACCGAGTTCTCCAGGTGCTGGCGGACCGCCGAGGCGGCCCGGTGGATGTTGGCCACCGCCGCCATCTGCTCGCGCCGGATCGGGATGCCGCCGAGCTTGACCGAGGCCAGCCGTTCGGCTTCGGTGATGGATCGCTGTCCGGGCACGCTGCCTCCTGGGTCCGCGCGGCGCCACGGGCGGTGTACCCGGGACGACACGCCGTTCGGGCTCAAATTGTACGGAGGACGGCGCGACGGCCCAAAAGGCGAGGGGTTCGCGGCATCCAGGAGCGGCCGCGAAATCGGCGGCACAGGAAACAGGACGCGACGGCCCCTCGGGGTCCGGTATCCCGCGTGCCCGGTGGGGTCGGGCCCGGAAGATACTGTCCCTGCCGCCCGTCGGACCGGTACGTGCGGAGGCCCCGGGACGCGCGGAGATCCGATGGAACGACGACAGCTGGAGTATTTCCTCGCCGTGGCCGAGCACGGCGGTTTCACGGCCGCGGCCCTCGCGCTCCACGTCGCCCAGCCCTCGCTGTCCCACGCGATCCGCACCCTGGAGCGCGAATGCGGAGGGCGGCTCTTCCACCGCCTCCCGCACGGGGTCGCGCTCACCGCGGCGGGCCAGGCGCTGGTCCAGCCGGCCCGGCAGGTCCTGCGCGACCTGTCCACGGCCCGGTCGCTGGTGCGCGAAGTGCTCGGCCTCAGCGGCGGACGGCTCGACATCGTCTCCCAGACGACCCTCTCGGTCGACCCCCTCGCCGGGATGCTCGGCAGCTTCCACCGCGCGCACCCGAAGGTCGCCGTCCGGGTCGTCGACCCCGAACAGGGCCCTGCCGTGGCCCACATGGTCGCGGCCGGGCAGTGCGAACTCGGCCTGGTGGACGCCTCGGTACCCACCGGAGACCTGCGCGGCATCGACCTGCCGGAGCAGGAGATGCACGTCGTGCTGCCCCCCGACCACCCGCATCCGCCGGGCGACACCATCACCTCGCGCGAACTGGCCGCCCTGGACCTGATCGTGACGCCACCGGGCACCGAGACCCGCGCGGCCGTCGACGAGGTGTGCACCGTCCTGGGCGTCGTCCCCCGCGTCACCGTGGAGACGGCGCACCGCGCGATGATCGTCCCCCTGGTCCTCTCCGGCGTCGGCGCCGCGCTGCTGCCGGCCTCCATGGCGAGGGACGCCGTGCTGCGCGGGGCACGGATGCTGTCCCCCCGGCCACGACTGACCCGCCACGGCCGCCTGGTCTGGCGGTCCGGCCCGCTCTCCCCGGCCGCCCAGGCCTTCGTCACCCTGGCGTCGTCACCCGCCCAGGACGGGCCGGCTCACAACGGGCCGGCTCAGAACGGTTCGGCTCAGCCATAGAAGTTTTCTATGGCCCTCATCGAAAACCGGTCCGCGGAAATCCACGACGTTTCGTTGACCGCCCTCGGCGACGGCTGCCATTTTTATCGCGTCGCACCCGGCAATTCACCGATCGGCAACCGCATTTCGCCGGTATTCCCGCCGCGATGCGAGGGCATGACATTTCCCCGCCGCGCACCGAATCGGAGAATACGTGAGCGAGTTCGACGCCGGACGGCACATCCTCCCGCGCCCCGACGCCCGCAGCCCCCTGACGACGGCGATGGACATCCACGACCAGGAGACCCCCTTCACCCCGATCGGCCCGGTCCCCCCGCCCGAAGGCGCGCCGAACGTGGTGATCGTGCTCGTCGACGACCTCGGATTCGGCACCTCCAGCGCGTTCGGCGGCCCCTGCGAGATGCCCGCGGCCGAGCGGCTCGCCGGCGACGGACTGCGCTACACCCGCTTCCACGTCACGGCCCTGTGCTCGCCCACCCGGCAGGCCCTGCTGACCGGGCGCAACCACCACTCGGTGGGCATGGGCGGCACCACCGAGATGACCACCGCCGCTCCCGGCTACAACGGGTTCCGGCCGTGCAGCGCGGCGACCATGGCCCAGATCCTCCAGGGCAACGGCTACAGCACGGCCGCCTTCGGCAAGTGGCACCAGACCCCGCCGCGCGAGATCAGCGCCGTCGGACCCTTCGACCGCTGGCCCACCGGAGAGGGCTTCGACACCTTCTACGGCTTCATGGGCGCCGAGATGAACCACTGGTACCCGCTGCTCTACCAGGGCACCACCCCCATCGAGCCGGACCGCAGGCCCGAGGACGGTTACCACCTCTCGGAGGACCTCGTCGACCACGCCGTCGACTGGGTGCGCACCCAGCGGACCCTGACCCCGGGCCGCCCGTTCTTCACCTACCTCGCCCTCGGCGCCGCACACGCACCCCTGCACGTGGCCCCCGCCTGGCGGGAGAAGTACCGCGGCCGGTTCGACCACGGCTGGGACCGCCAGCGCGAGATCACCCTCCAGCGGCAGAAGGACCTCGGCGTCGTACCCCCGCACACGCGGCTCGCCCCCTGGGCCGAGGGCGTGCCCCACTGGGACGAACTCAGCGACAACCAGCGCCGGCTGTCCGCCCGGTTCATGGAGACGTTCGCCGGCTTCACCGAACACGCCGACGTCCAGGTCGGCCGGTTCCTCGACGCCCTGGAGGAACTCGGCGAACTCGACAACACGATCGTCCTCTACATCCTCGGCGACAACGGCGCCTCGGGGGAGGGCGGCATCGAGGGGACGATCGTCGAGCACCGGCTCGGACACGGCATCGTGGACGACCCCGACGAGATGATCGACCACATCGACGACATCGGCGGCCCCCTCAGCTACCCGATCGCCCCGGCCGGCTGGGCCCTGGCCCTCAACACCCCCTACCAGTGGACCAAGCAGGTCGCCTCGCACCTCGGCGGCACCCGCGACGGGATGATCCTGCACTGGCCCCGCGGGATCACCGAACGCGGCGGACTGCGCCACCAGTTCTCGCACGTGATCGACGTACTCCCCACGATCCTGGACTGCGTGGGCGTCCCGGCACCGTTCAGCGTGGACGGCGTGGCCCAGCAGCCCATCGAGGGCACCAGCATGCAGCCGACGCTCACCGACCCGCAGGCGCCCGAGCACCGCCGTACCCAGTACTTCGAGATGTGCGGCAACCGGGGCATCTACCACGACGGCTGGATGGCGGTCACCCGGCACGGCATCCCCTGGGAGATGGTGCCCGAGGGCGACCGCAGGTTCACCGACGACGTGTGGGAGCTGTACGACCTGACCACGGACTGGAGCCAGGCGCACGACCTCGCCGCCGAACACCCGCGGAAACTGCGCCGGTTGCAGGACCTGTTCCTGATCGAGGCGGCGAAGCACCAGGTCTTCCCGCTGGACGACCGGGTCACCGAGCGGGAGAACCCCGCCATGGCCGGCCGGATCGACCTGCTCGGCGACCGCACCTCCGTCACCTACCGCGCGGGCATGCGGCGGTTCACCGAGGAGACCACCCCGAACGTCAAGAACCGCTCCCACAGCATCACCGCCGACGTCGACCTCACCGGGACCACCACCGAGGGCGTCCTCATCGCCCAGGGCGGCCGGTTCGGCGGCTGGACCCTGTACTTCACCGACGGCAGGCCCGCCTACGCCTACAACTACTTCGGCATGAGCCTGTACACGGTGCGCGGCGACCGGCCCCTGCCACCGGGACGGCACGAGATCCGGCTCGACTTCGCCTACGACGGCGCGGGACTGGGCAAAGGCGGCACGGCCGTCCTGCTGGTGAACGGGGAGAAGCACGCCACCGGCCGGGTCGAACGGACCATCCCCTACTACTTCTCCTTCGACGAGACCCTCGACATCGGCGTGGACCTGAGCACCCCCGTGAGCGACGACTACCCCGCCCTCGACAACGAGTTCACCGGAACCATCCACACCGTCCGCATCGACCTGGCCCCCCAGGACACCGGATCACCCGAGTACGACGGCGGACTGCACCGCCGAGTCATGAGGGCCCAGTGAACTGCTGCGCACCCTCCGGCGGCCGGAACACCACCCCGGCCACCCCCGCGCCCTCCGCCACCCACCCGGCCACCCCCGACGGCATGGTGGCCGTCCCCGCCGGCGACTTCCTCATGGGCAGCCAGGACGCCCACTCCTACCCCGCCGACGGGGAAGGCCCCGTACGCACCGTGCACGTGGACGCCTTCTGGATCGACGCCTGCGCCGTCTCCAACGCCCACTTCGCGGCCTTCACCGCCGACACCGGCTACCGCACCTCCGCCGAGCGCGCCGGCTGGTCGTTCGTCTTCGCCGGACTGCTCCCGGACGACTTCCCCCCGACCCGGGCGGTCGCGGCGGCGCCCTGGTGGCGCCAGGTCGAGGGCGCCGACTGGCGCCACCCCGACGGCCCGCACTCCACCTGGCAGGACCGGACGGACCACCCGGTCGTCCACGTCGACTGGGACGACGCCCGCGCCTACTGCGCCTGGTCCGGCAAACGCCTGCCCACCGAGGCGGAATGGGAACGCGCCGCCCGAGGCGGCCTGCACGCGAAGACGTTCCCCTGGGGCGACGAACTCGAACCGGACGGTCGGCCCCGGATGAACGTGTGGCAGGGCGACTTCCCCCACCGCCCCCCGACCGCCGACGGCTGGTACGGCACCTGCCCCGTCACCGCCTACGAACCCGGCGGCTTCGGCCTGTACAACGCCACCGGCAACGTCTGGGAGTGGTGCGACGACCCCTTCACCCCGTCCCGCACCGGACACGAACGCGTCACCAAGGGCGGCTCCTACCTCTGCCACGCCTCCTACTGCCGCCGCTACCGGGTCGCCGCCCGCCAGGGCCTCCTCCCGGACTCGGCGACCGGCAACGTGGGCTTCCGGTGCGCCCTCGACGCGAACTGCCCCCCTCCGACCCCCGGCGCACAGGGAGTACGACCATGGCAGGACGAACAGGACGGTGGCGCAGCCGCGCGGCGGGGACGGCCGTACTCGGCCTCACCCTGACCGCCTGCGTCGGCGCGAAGGTCGGCGAGGTGTCCGCCGGCGCGGGCGGCTCCGGCAGCTGCGGCACCTTCAACCTCGCCGTCAGCCCCTGGGTGGGCTACGCGGCCGACGCGGCGGTCGTCTCCTACCTCGCGCAGGAGAAGCTCGGCTGCGAGGTCGTCCACAAGGACCTCAAGGCGGAGATCGGCTGGCAGGGATTCGAGACCGGCGAGGTCGACGCCATCCTGGAGAACTGGGGCCACCCCGACCTCAAGAAGAAGTACATCACCCGGCAGAAGACCGCCGTCAGCCTCGGCTCGGCCGGGAACAAAGGGATCATCGGCTGGTACGTCCCCCCGTGGATCGCCGAGCAGCACCCCGACATCACCGACTGGAAGAACCTCGACAAGTACGCCGCGAACTTCAAGACCTCCGAGTCCGGCAGCGGCGGCCAGCTCCTCGACGGCGACCCGTCGTACCAGACCAACGACGAAGCCCTGGTCAAGAACCTCAAGCTCGACTTCACCGTCGTGTACGCGGGCAGCGAGACCGCCCTCATCCAGGCCTTCCGCGACGCGCAGAAGAACAGGAAATGGGTGATCGGCTACTTCTACGAACCGTCCTGGTTCATGTCCGAAGTCCCCCTCGTCAAAGTCGCCCTGCCGAAGCACACCGAAGGCTGCGACGCCGATCCCGCGAAGGTCGCCTGCGACTACCCCGCCTTCGACCTCGACAAGATCGTCAGCACCAGGTTCGCCGCATCGGGCAGCCCCGCCTACGACCTGGTGAAGAACTTCCGGTGGACCAACGACGACCAGAACACCGTCGCGAAGTACATCGCCCTCGACAAGATGACCCCGCGAGCAGCAGCCGAGAAGTGGATCGCGGCGAACCCCGCCAAGGTGAAAACCTGGCTCGCCGGCTGAGGCCTCATGCGTTCGGGCCAGGTCGGCCGCTTCGGGGGGGGGGCTCAGACATGCAGGGTGGCCGACACCACCGTCGCCGGCAGCGGTCGAGTAACTCGGGGCCCTGCTTGCCCCAGTCGCCGCTGTGGGCGCCAAAGCCGTCGAAGGTGTAGGCAGCGGTCACGATGCTCTCATCGCGTGTGTGTCCGGGTCAGCGTCGGTAGAGATACCACATCGCGAGTTCCTCGTCGTGAGCACGCAGGCGTTCGACGGCCTCCACGGGGGTGCGCTGCTCGGTGAGCTCGTAGAAGAAGAACAAGGGGGCGAACACGCTCGCATAGCCGAACGGTGCGCCGCGCGGAGCGATATAGATGCCGGCGCCGGCATCGAGAAAGGCGTCGGCGAGCGCGGGCTCCCCCGTGTCGCAGCCGGTGACGAGGGTGACGCTGCCCGGCAGCCGGACGTGTTCGCGTACTCGGTCCGGGCCGATGGCACCGTTGAACGGCTGGAACCCGGCCAGCTCCTCGGCGACGTCTTCCATCAGGATGCGCCCCTCGTCGCCGTGACAGGACACGATCACGTACGGCGCGACCGGTCTGGTGCCGTTCAGTGCCGCCACCAGGTGGCGAGGCTGGCCCACCGGCAGATAGTTCACCCGGACGCCGAACACCTCCAGCCCGGCCCGCAGCGCATACCCGAACCCGCTCCCGACGTCGATCAGATCGACCTCGGTCCAGGCCAGACGCCCGGCCTGGACCTCCCGCACACGCGACGGCCGCAAAGTCGCCAGCCACTCCTCTTCTTCCCTGTGCCCATGCGTCACGGAGCCAAAATGCCACGGCCGGGCAGCAGCGAGAACCCGTGCGACCGAAGGGGTTGTGCTGACAGGCTCTACCCATGCCGGAGATCAGCGACGCGGGTGCGGTCAGGGTCGAGCACAGCTGCTTCCCCGTCGGGGAATCATGGGAGCCGGGGTTCGAACGGCACGACGGCAGACCGGACTTGGGGGCCGACGAAGCGGTGCTGGTGGTCCCCGGCCAGATCATCGTGAAGACGCGGATACAGGACCACACCGCACCCGTCGTCCTCGCCCTGAGCCATCGGCCCGAGGTGAGTCCCGGGAAGGGCTGGGTACGTGTCGGCTCGGCGCCGTACCGGCCGGTGTACACGGGCCGGATGGCCGCGTTCGACACGACCGGCGGTCCGGCCGGCCCGAACCGGTGGAGGTCTTCGGGCAACTGGCGGAGCCCGGTGAACCCGCTCTGGCTCTCGACCCGTCCCGGACCTACGCCGTACAGGTGTGGGCCCAGGGGCGGGAGGACTCCCGGGAGCGGTACGAGGCATCCGCACCGGGCGACGCCCTCGCCGATGGCTACGAGACCTACGCGATCGTTTTCACCCTGTCGGGCGCGCAGGCACCCCCGAGGCCCGCGCCCACGCAGGACCGGCGGGAGCGGCTTGCCGCCAAGTACGCCAAGCCGCCGTTGAACATGCGCTGACCTCCTGGCCCCGGCCCGGTCGTGGCCGTCAGGCGCCGGGGTGGAGGCCGAGCCGGCCCGGTGTGGGATCGCCCTGGACCTCGCCGAAGTACAGCGCGAAGGTCTGCTTCCAGCGCTCGACCTGGGCGCGGTCGGCCATGAACGCCGGGAAGCCGTCCACGTGGGCGTTCGGGTACTCCCACAGCTGCTTGAGCCCGGCCGGGGGAGTGATGTCGGTGCGTACCGACCACCCGTTGAAGGAGCCGCGCTGCCGCTCGGCGGACAGCTGCCAGTTGAGGAACAGCTTGGCGGCCGTGGAGTTGCGGGCCTGCTTGAGGACGGCCGCGCGCTGGCCCCAGCCCATGAAGGGGTGCCCGTCCGCGATGACGAACCGCGCGGGTGACGAGGAGGAGGGGACCGCCGACCCCGCCGTGCCGATCCCGATCACCTTCTGCCCGGCGAAGACCGCGTCGCCCGGCGAGTTGCTGCCCCGCGCGAACCGCACGTCCTGGGCGGCGAGCTTGGCCACCCAGTCCCAGCCGTACGTGCGGGCGTACAGCGCGTAGAGGTAGAGGACCGCGTCGTCGTCGTGCGGGAAGGAGGAGGCGATCTTCCCCTTCCACTTCGGATCGACCAGGTCCAGCGGGGTACGCGGGGCGTCGGAGCCGACCGCCGCGGTGCCGTACAGGAAGCTGAAGGCGATCGCCCCGGTCGCCACCCACGCGCCCTGCGGGTCCTTGAAACCGTCGTACACCTTCGAGAACCCGGCGGGCTTGTAGTGCAGCAGGCGCCCCTGCTGCTTCCAGCGGGTGAAGTCCTGGAGGGTCTGGAGCTGGACGACGTCGGGGACGAGGGTGCCGGTGGCGAGCTGGTTGTCGATGCGGACGTCGTGGTACT
>NZ_JARAYJ010000075.1:0-16167 GCF_033794345.1 Streptomyces niveiscabiei | reverse complement strand
GGGCAAACTCCGTTACGTCGTCGAGCAGACCTTCGCCCTGCTCCATCAGTTCAAGCGCCTCGCCGTCCGCTGGGAACGCCGAACCGAACTCCACGACGCCTTCGTCTCGTTGGCCTGCGCTCTGATCTGCTGGAGACGCCTCAAGAAACACCGATCATGATCGTGTTACGAGCTCTCAGCGCAAGCAATGATTGAAGCGTAAATTAAACAGGTTTTCCGGTGGCCCACGACGGCCTGGCCATCCCGCATGCACAGCAGAGGAGGACTCCCAATGAGCATTGCGCTCGTGCGCAACCCGGGCGAAGGCACCCTCTACCGCTACTACAACAGCGTCCAGGAGCAGGTCGTGTCGACCTCCGAGACGCAAGGAGTGGTCAGCGTCCTGCGACTGACCATGCGCCAGGCGGACGCGCCGCCCCTGCACAGCCACAGCCGCGAGGACGAAAGCTGGGTGGTCCTGTCCGGCCGCGTCCGGTTCTGGGTCGGATCGGCCTCACTCGACGAGTGCGACGTCCATGACGCCGAGCCGGGTGCCTATGTCTTCGGCCCCCGGCTGGTTCCCCACACATTCCAGTCGCTCACCACGACGGCGGACGTGCTGGTGATCAACAACCCTGGCGCTATCGAGGGCTACTTCCGGTCGATCGGCCCCGCCGACGCGCGTCATGACATGGACCACGCGGACATGCTGGCCCAGTACGGGGTGACACTCCTGGGCGGCCCGCCGCACGCCTGACCACTCCAGGCCAACGCCGTCCTCGCGCGAGCCGGACCTACGGATGTCCCGCCTGTCCGGGGGCAAGGTGGCCAACCATTCATCCCGCGATTCAGTCATCGCAGCAGCATGTCCAGCACGGCCAAGCACACCGGCCCTCGTTGTACCGCGTGACCCACTGGAAGATTGCCCGCTCGACCTGGCCGCCGTCCTTCCAGAGGCCCTGCATCTCGATCAGCTCGGCCTTGAAGGTGCCGTTCAACGCCTCGGCCATCGCGTTGTCGTACGAGTCCGCGACAGAGCCGACCGACGCTGAGGCGCCGATGCCGGACAGTCGGTCGGTATACCGAACGGACGCGTATCGGGTAACCCGCGGTCGCTGTGATGAATGAGGCCGGAGCTCTTCTTGATCCGGCGTGTCCACAACCCCATCTCCAGGGCGTCCAGCGGGAGTTCGGTTCGCATGTGGCCGGCGACCTGCCAGCCGACGATCATCCGTGAGTGCACGTCCAGGACAAACGTCATATACGCCAGCCCGACCAGGTGCGGACATACGTCATGTCGGCCACCCGCAGTTCGATGCCCAGCTCAGTCATCAGTCGCTCAACGGTGCAGCGGGCCACGTCCACGCCCTTTCGCCCGAGGGCGCGGGTGATCCGCCGGGCGCCGTAGGTGCCGTCCGACTCCGTGTGGATCTCCCCGATCAGCGGCATGAGCTGTTCACCGCGTAGCCGGCGGGCCGACTTCGGCCGCTTCTTGCGGGCGAAGTGCGTCGACGGCGACAGCGCCAGGACCCGGCAGGCTGGGGGCGCCCCCTCTGGGGGAGACCGACCCCGAGGCCGCGTTCGCGCAGGTGGCCGATCACTCCCTCCCGAGGGGGCACCCCCGGCTCGGCCTCGTCCGGGGACGGCCGATCTCCTGGGCAAAAAACACGCTGGCAGCCTTGAGGATCTCGTTCGCCCGCCTCAACTCCGCCTTTTCCTTGTGGAGTTGCTTCAGCTCGTCCCGCTCGCCGCGGTCCGGCCTCGGCTTGCCTGACCCAGCCGCGCAGGGCCTCCTTGTGGATGCCCAGGTCCTTCGCGGCGTGCACGACTGGGCGGCCGGCGGCCTGGACCTCACGGACCGCGCGCTCGCGGGGTTCGTCCGGGTATTTGTGGGGTGCCGCCATAGTGCTGCCGAAGCCGCCGCGTGTCTACGTCCCGAAGGGCGGCCGGCCTCCGAAGCGCGGACCGGAGTTCCGCCTGGCCAAGCCGGAGACCTGGCCCGAGCCGATGGTGGTGACCATGAACGACACGCCCCTCTACGGCAAGGCCGAGACGAGAGCGTGGGACCGCGTCCACCCTCGGCTCACCCACCGCTCGGCCTGAATCGACCTGGACGGCGAACTCCCCCTGGTCGAGGGCAAGTTGATCCGCCCCAAGGTCGATGACCTGCCCGGCGACCGCGACGCGCCGCCCGTCTGGCTGTGGTCCTCCGCGACCGGCGCCAGCCCGGACGACGTCGACGTCGTCCGGTCGTGCTACCTGCGCAGATCCGACCTTGGAGCACACATTCCGCCTGTTCAAGGAGTCCCTGAGCTGGACCTGCCCCCAGCTGCGCGTCCTGCGGGCGGTGGACCGCTGGACCTGGCCCGTCATCACCGCCCACACCCAGCTCCGCCTCGCGCTGCCGCTGGCGACCGACCAGCGCAAACCCTGGGAGAAGACCACCCGCCCCGGCATGGCACTCACCCGACCCGGGGCCGACGCGGGTTCAGGAACATCCGCCCCCCGCCTGGGGCACTGCGGCCGAGCTGTCATGCGACCAGGCGCAGCCAGGCCGCCGCGAGGGCGGCGTGACCGGCCGGCGTCGGGTGCACGCCGTCCGCAGCCCAGTACGCCGGCCCGGTCGTCGCGGCGAGCTCGGCGAACATGTCGTCGGCGGCGAGCAGATGCGCGCCGTACGTGCGGGCGAGCTTGCGCACGACCTGGATCTTCGGGTCCAGGTCGGTGCGCCATTCCCTTCGCTCGTCGTCTCCGATGAGCGCGTGACCGGCGCCGGCCTCGACGACGCCGCGGATCGGCAGAAGGAACGGCTCGATGAGGATCAGCTTCGTGCCCGCCTCGGCGAGGGGCGCGAGCAGGCGGTCGTAGCCCGCTTCGAACTCCTCCGCGGGGATCACGTACCCCTTCGGGTCCAGCGTGTGCCAGCCCATGTCGTTGACACCGACGAGGATCGACACCACGTCCGGGCGTGCGTCGAGTACGTCTGTCTGCCAGCGGGCTTCGAGGTCCATCACCTTGTGGCCCCCGATCCCGGTGTTCAGCCAGGTCACGGGCCGGTCCGGGTGCCTGAGCCCCCACTCGCCCGCGACGCGCAGCGGGTAGCCGAACCCGAGACCGTCTTCGCTCTCCAGTCGTTGGCAGTCGGTGATCGAATCGCCGGTGAACATCACGGTGCTTCCCGGTCGGATAGTGATGGTCATGTGCGCTCCTTGAACTCGGCTGAGGAAGAGGGCTTCTCGAAAGGTGCCAGACCCCACCGACATCGGACCGATATGCCGCCGACACCACGGCACTCGGCTCCGGTAGTGCGGTCGGTTCGGGAAGGGCGCGTCGGCCGGGTACAGCGACAGATCGTCGGCTCGCTGGCGGAGTGTCGGTATTCGAGAGCGGCAGTATTCGCCTGCGGTGGGCCAAGCATCACTGGATGCTGAGCAGGTCGACGATGACCATGGGCGGCAGGGCGGCAGGGCGGCCAGGGCGTCCATCATGGATGGGTGTTCCGAGCTGCGCGGGTGTCCAGAACTGCGACCGGGCAAGAGGTATCTACGCCCGGCCGTGTCGCTGTGCCGGGGCTGACAGTGTGCGGCAGATGTGAGGCGCCCCCCACTCTCTCCGGGTTCACGTACGCGCCGTAGCTCGCGGACCTGTCGGACAGATGGCGCGGCGCATCGACCACGACGACGACAACGGCGCGTTCCAGGACGCGACCCGCGGGCTGGGTTGACCGTGACCGGTGCGTATGGGCTCCGTCAGGGCTTGGGTAGCTGCGGGTGCCGCAGGTGCTGGCCGCCGCCACACGCGCAGGCTGGAGGTGTCACCTGATGACCATCAGGTGACCGCTGTTCGCACGGCAGTTTGTCGGAAGCCAGGGAATGCTTGGAGAGCGTCATCGCGAGCGATCAGCCGCCGACACGCCGCGTCAACCGCACACGAAGGAATCTCACGCCATGACCACGACCGTGCCCAAGGCTCCCACCGCACCAGGGGTGCGGTCCTGGTGGGGCATTCCGTACGCCACCGCCGAGCGGTACCGCCGCCCTGTGGTCGCGGATTTCGATCCGGAGCGCCCCTTTGACCGCAAGGGTGTCGTCTCTGTCCAGCCCGATGCCGGTGACTGGCTCGAAGCGGACAGCGGGATGGGCGAGGACTGCCTGAATCTGAACGTGTGGGCTCCCGAGCAGCCGACCGGGAAGGCGCTTCCGGCGGCCGTGTACATCCATGGCGGCGGATTCGAGTACGGCGCGAACACGCAGATCACCTCGAACGCCGCCGGTCTCGCCGCGACGGGACGCGTGGTGAGCGTGTCGGTGAACTACCGGCTCGGCGCCCTGGGCGCGCTCTCGCTGTCGCAGTACGGCGGGCGGCTCGCCGAGGCCAGCAACCTGGGCCTGCAAGATGTGATCGCCGCGCTGGCCTGGGTCGGGCAGAACATCGCCTCCTTCGGTGGCGACCCGGATGAGGTGACCGTCTTCGGCCACAGTGCCGGCGCCTACTCCACTCTCGGGCTGCTCGGGGCGTCCTCCGCGGACGGCCTGTACCGGCGGCTGGCCGGGTTCTCCGGCGCCCCCTCGCGTCTCGTCCCGGCCTGGTGGGCCGAGGAACTCGCGGAGCGGTTCGTCACCGAACTCGGTGTCGCGGGCAACCCCGACAAGCTGATTGATCTGGACGCGGCGTCCCTGGTGGCCGCCCTGCACAAGGTCTGTCCGACGGACCTGGGAGTCCGTGGCGGGATGGACAACAAGAGTCTCGGTGTCGTCCTGGACGCCGGACAGCCCGGCGGGGTGCTGCACGACCACCCCCTGGACGTCCTGGCCTCGGGCTCGCACCGAGACATCGACGTCCTTTTGAGCACGGCCAGCGACGAGATGGGCTGGTGGGTGGCGAACGACCTCGACCGGTTCGACCCGCACACCGTCGAGCGCGTCACCGACGAGTTCGCGGGGTGGCGCATTCCCCGCTCCCGCGCCAGGAAGATCGTCGACACCTACGACCAGGGTGGCCGCACCGCTGCCGAGGTCCGCGCCGCGTCCCTGACGGACTACATCTTCACGCTCCCCGCGGCCCGTGGCGCGCTGGCCCACGCCGCCGCGGGCGGCAACGCCCATCTCCTCGCGATCGGACCCGCCGAGGGCGCGCCCGCCGTGCACGGCACCGAGATGTACGCCCTGGTCGGCCAGGAAAAGCCGGGACGCAGCCCCGAACAGGCCGACCGTGACACGCGTATCCGCGACATCGTGCTCGACTTCGTCACCGGTGAACGGACCCGCCTGTGGCCCGCCGTCACGGACCGGCCCACCTCGGGCAGTGTCGGCAACCTTCCCTACGAGCCCAGCGCCCACTACCAGGAGGTCCTCAACCTGTTCGAGAACATCGCCCGCCCCTGACGGTCACCAAGTGACCCGGAACAGCGCACCAGGGGGCGAACAGAGTAAGGAACTCGACATGAGCCAACCGTCAGCAGGCGGTGACGCCGCACGGGGGACGATGCGGGCCGTCGTCGTCACCCGGCCCGGCGGCCTGGACGCACTTCAGATCAAGGATGTTCCGGTGCCCGTCCGCAAGCCCGGCTGGGTACGGATCCGGGTGAAGGCGTTCGGCGTCAACGAGTCCGAGGTCACCACCCGCAAGGGCGAGTCGGACGCGGAGGTCACCTACCCGCGTGTGCCCGGCATCGAGGGCGTCGGCGTGGTCGACGAGGCCGACGAGGCCAGTGAGCTGAGGCCGGGACAGCAGGTGGCCACGATGATGGGCGGCATGGGCCGCTCGTACGACGGCGCGTACGCCCAGTACGTGACCGTCCCCACGGCGCAGGTCATCCCGTTTGAGACCGACCTGCCGTGGGAGGTCGTCGGTGCGCTGCCGGAGATGTTCCAGACCGCCTACGGGTCGCTGACCACCGGCCTGGACCTCAAGGCCGGGCAGACGCTGCTGATCCGCGGCGGCACCTCCACGGTCGGGCTGAGCGCGGCCACGATCGCGAAGGACCTCGGAGCCACTGTGCTGTCCACCACCCGCAGCCCGGAACGGGCCGGGGAATTGCGGGCCGCGGGCGTCGACCATCCCCTCGTCGACGGCGGCGTGATCGCCGACCAGGTGAACGAGCTGATGCCGGAGGGTGTCGACGCCGTACTGGAGCTGGTGGGCTGCTCGGTCCTCGCCGACACCCTCCGTACCGTCCGCCGGCACGGCACTGTCTGCTTCACCGGAGCCCTGGCGGGCCAGTGGACGATCCCCGATTTCAGCCCGTTCATGATCCCGGGCGGGGTGCGGCTGACGTCCTACGGCGGTCAGGCAGCCGACCTCCCGGCCGATGTCTTCGCCCGCCAGCTCCAGGCCGTCGCCGCAGGACGCCTCAACGTCCCGATCGCGAAGGTCTACCACGGCCTGGCACAGGTCCGTGACGCCCAGGCCGACGTCGAGTCCGGCACCACGCCGGGCAAACACGTCGTCGTCCTGGACTGCTGAGCCCGGATTCCTCGACTTGAGCGGCAAGGGCGGTCGGCGCCGTTCGAGGAACGGTCGAGGAGGGTGGCCGCCTGTCCGGGGGACGTCAGTGCGCTCGGGGGAAAAGCCGTTCGACAGCGGTCACCACCGCGGCGCGGCGGGCGGCGGTGGTGGGGTCCACGGCGTGTGCGGCGGCGGCCTCCCTGGGTTCGGGTTGTGACGCCCAGGTCATGGCGATCTGGTTGACCAGGGCGAGGGCATCGGCCGGGTCCCAGGCGGGGTCAAGCTGTCCGGTTTGCCGCGCCTGGCGGAACTGGTCGATTTTGCGGGCGATCACTGCCTGGTCGGGATCGTCGGCAATGGCTCTGGTGCCCGGCAGCTCGAGGCGGCCCCAGGTGATCAGGCGGTGGTGGTCTGGACGGGCGACGAAGTAGTCGAACAGGCGGCCCGCGTAGCCAGGCAGGTCGGACGGGTCCATCTGGGTGGCCTCGGCGATGACGACGTACTCCCGTGCGACGACAGCCGAAGAGAGCGCGTCTTTGCCGCGGAAGTAGGCATAGACGCGTTCTTTGCTGGTCCTGGCGAGCTTGGCGATGCGGTCCACACGGGCCCCGGCGATGCCGTGGCGGGCGAACTCCTCCATGGCGGCGGTGAGGATGCGCTCGCGCGTGGTGTCACCGCCCGCTCCGGCGGGCGCTGCGGTCGGGCCGCAAACGCGGGACTGGGGCATAGCCCCCGGATAAAGCGCCGAACCGTTTGGTTTGGCAGCCGGGCGTTCCGCGCTCGGCCTGGGGATCATGGGCATGTCCATGGCCCACGGCGCCTCGAACGACGACGAGGGCATCGCGACCACCCGCCGCGCCTACGAACTCGGGATCGACTTCTTCGACACCGCCGAGCTGTACGGCGCCGGCACCGGCAGCAACGAGATCCTCCTGGACGAGGCGGTCAAGGGCTTCCGTGACGAGGTGGTCCTCGCCACCAAGTTCGGCTTCGACATGACCGCCCCGCCTTCAACAGCCGTCCGGAAAACATCCGCAAGGTTGCCGAGAACAGCCTGCGCTACCTGCGGAGCGACCACATCGACCTCTTCTACCAGCACATCTCCGACCCCGACGTTCCGGTCGAGGAGGTCGCCGGCGTGGTCGGCGAACTGTTCACCGAGGGCAAGGTGAAGTACTTCGGCAAGCCCGCCGGCGAGTACCCCGCGGACGACATGCGCAGCTGGGACGAGCGTCGGCAGGGCGAGAACTACACGTACAACGTGCACGCCACCGAACAGCTCAAGAACCTGGCCGACACCAAGGGCATCACCACCGCCCAGCTCTCGGCCGCCGATCTGGCCCGCATCGCCGAGATCCTTCCCCACGGCTTGGCAGGCAGCCGCCTCCCGGCCGCCGTACTGTCCAGCTTCACCACAGACTGACCGCTCCGGGAGCCATCGCCTCCTGACGGGCAAGGGGCCTGCGCCGCGTTTCCGTCACGCGTCGGTCCTTGCTGCACGGGCCGCGAAGGCGGCCGGGGTGAGGCCGGTGCGGTCGCGGAAGAAGCGGCCGAAGTTCGCGGGGTCGGTGAAGCCGAGGTGGACGGCCACGGCCCGGGCGTCCCACCGGGCTGTTCCCAGCAGGCGCCGGGCTTCCAGGAGGCGCCGCTCGTCGATGAGTTCGCGTACTCCCTTGCCGGCGGCATCCCGGGCGGCGCGGCTGAGGGTGCGGACCGAGCAGCCGAGCAACTCGGCGTAGTCCGCGGCTTGGTGCAGCTCGCGAAAGCGCAGCTCCAAGGCGTCCAGGAAGCGCCCGTACCGGTCGGCGCGGCCCGCGCCGGCCGAGGCCGTCCCGGTGGGGGCGATGCCCGGGGAGTTGGCCAGGCGCAGCAGCAGTGATTCGAGCAGGCTGCGCCGCAGCGCGTGGTGGATGTCGAGAGGGCGGCGCCCCAGTGCGCGGTGTTCGTCCAGGAGTTGGAGTGCCGTCTGCTGGAGCCAGGCGGTGTCGTGGGGGTGCGGGCTGAGCACGGCCGGTGCCCCGTGCGCGGTGAGTGGGGCCAGGAGACGGGCGAGGTCGGGTCGCAGTACGTCCGGTTCGAACAGGATGAACGGGCCGCGGGCGGTGCCGGGCGGATGCCAGCACTGCGCGTGTCCGGGACGCACCCACAGCCACTGGCCAGGGCCGACGGTCCGCGTGACGTGGTCGACGTCGTGCTGCAGCTCGCCCTCGGTGACGGTGATGAGGTAGTGGAAGGTGGCGCGGCCCGGACGGGGCGGGTTCCACGGCCAGTCGTCGTGGTGGGCGAAGAAGTCCTCGATGAGGCTGACCTCAAGGCCGTACGGGGTACCGACCGGGGGCTGGAAACCGTACAGCGGAACCGCGGCCGGACCGGACGCGGTTCCACTCGGATCGGGGTGTCGCCTGTCGACCATCACGTGTCCGCAGCCTACCGCCCTTCTGGGCGGCTGCGGCGGAAGGATGGGACGAGCCACCGCGCCCGCGCGGCGCGCCCTCCACATTCCTCGATGCCACAGTCCGTCACCACCTGAGGAAGGCGACACCCCATGAACGGATCTGCCCTGCACAAGACCGCCGCCGACTGCGCGGAAGAACTCCCGGGATCCCAGCTGGAGCACCCCTTCGGCCCCGACTGGGAGGTCTACAAGGTGCGCGGCAAGGTGTTCATGCTGATGACGGAAGTCCCGGGGCGGCCCGTCGTGATCCTCAAGGCGGACCCCGGAGAGGCCCACGCCCTGCGGGAGCAGTACAGCCACATCACCCCCGGCTATCACATGAACAAGAAGCACTGGATCACCGTGGAGGGCGGAGAAGGCGTCGACAAGGAGCTCGTCCGGGAGCTCGTCACCGACTCCTACCGGCTCGTCGTCGCCCAGTTGCCCAAGGCAGAGCGGCCCGTCGACCCGCACACCTATGGCACCGGCACGCGGGCGGCCCGGTGAGCGCGGCCGGTGACCGGCTTCAGGACATCGCCCGCCGGGCGGCCTTGTCCCTCCCCGGCGTGAGCCACGGCTACCCCTTCGCTCCGGGACTCGACGTATACAAGGTCGCCGGCAAGGTGTTCCTGATCGTCACCGACGACCCGCACGAACAGATCGTCACGGTCAAGTGCGAGCCCGAGCACGCGTGGGCACTGGAGCGTGGCTACGCCTCGATCACGCCGGGCCGCTATCTCGACAAGCGCCATTGGATCTCACTGGGGCCGGGACCCGGCGTCACCGAGCGGCTGATCACCGACGTGGTCGAGGATTCCTACGACCTGGCCGCCGAGCAGTTGCCGAGAGGCGACCGCCCCAGAGGCCGATGAGCCCCGCGAGATTCCTGCGGGGCCGCCGGGCTAGGGAAGACACCAACGCCCGACTGCTCACCGACGACCCGCGAGACGGCATTCGAGCCGGTGCCGGCCACCTTCCCCGGCTCAGCGGAACCACCCCCGGCCCCGATGGTAAGTGGATCGACTTGCCATCGCGAGGTGCAGGGGCTACTTTCGCATGGTGAGTCAATCGACTTACCTTCTTCTCGGCGAGGAACAGCGAACATGAATCGTCTTGCGGGCAAGCGCGCCCTCATCACCGGCGGCACGAGTGGGATCGGTCTGGAGACCGCGCGGCGTTTCGTCGCGGAGGGGGCCGAGGTGCTGGTCACCGGCGTCACCCCGGCCAGCATCGACAGGGCGCGGCAGATCCTTGGGGACAAGGTGCCGGTGGTGCAGGCCGACGCACGCGATCTCGACGCGCAGCGCGCCCTGGCCAAGCAGGTGGGTGAGCACTTCGGAGAGCTGGACGTGGCCTTCCTGAACGCCGGCGTCTCGGACTGGCGGCCGTTCGAGGCCCACACGGAGGACAGTTTCGACCGGCTCTTCGACATCAACGTCAAGAGCGTCTTCTTCCTCACCCAGGCCCTGGTGCCGGTGCTGGCCGACTCGTCCTCGGTCATCCTCAACGCGTCCAACAGCGCGCACGGCGGATACGGGAACTCGAACGCCTACGCCGCGACGAAGGCGGCCGTCTCCTCCCTGATGCGGTCGTGGAACGCGGACCTGCTCAAATCGCACGGCATCCGCTTCAACGCGGTCAGCCCCGGCCCGGTGAACACCCCGCTGTACTCCGCCGCCAAGCTCGGGATCGAGGACCCCGCGGTGCAGGCGGCGGTCGTGGAGGGGATCAGCTCCACCATCCCGCTGGAACGCATGGGCATGCCCGAGGAGGTCGCGGAGGCCGTCGTGTACCTGGCCTCGGATGCCTCGGCCTTCGTTGTGGGCCAGGACCTTATCCTGGACGGCGGCCAGACCGTCCTCTGACGGCGGGGACGCGGCCGGGGACGGGCGAGAGGCGAGTATGTCAGTGGCGGACCGAGCACAAACCGGTGACGGCACGTGCCGAACCGGGTATCACGCGCAGATCAAAGAGGAGAACCGCGCGCGCATCATCCGTGCCGCCCGCGACCTGTTCCTCGCCCGGGGATACGACAAGACCTCCCTCGCCCAGATCGCCAAGGAGGCCCGCGTCTCCACCGGCACCCTCTTCAAGCGGTACCCCACCAAGGCCGCGCTCTTCGCTGCCGTCACCTCCGAACAGTGGCAGCTGGACGTGGAGTACGCCGAACCGCCCCCGCCGGGTGACCCCCGGTACGGTCTGGACCACATCGGCCGTGACTACGCCTGCCTGGTCGCGCGCCCCGGCACCGCGGCGCTGTGCCGCCTCATCATCACCGAACTGCCCCAGATGCCCGAACTCGCCGACATCGTCGGCACCGGGTTCGCCATCGACCGCGGGCCCTTCTTCGACCGGCTCCGCGACTACCTGGACGCCGAAGCACAGGCCGGCACACTCGACTTCCGTTCCGCCGACGGACGGCCACAGTCGGCAGCCGCGGTGGCCGAACAGTTCCTCGGCATGATCTGTAGCCAGTTCCTGTGGCCCCAACTCGTACGGACCGACTTCGTCCCGCCCAACCCCACCGACGCCGCGATCGTGGACGAAGCCGTCGCCCTCATGCTCACCCGCTACAGCACCGGATCCTGATCCCCGGACCAGCCGGGTCGCTGATCGCCTATGCGCGGACCGGTTTGCGCCGGCGAGAGTGGCCCAGCGTTCGGCTGTCTTGGGGTGGATGCCGAGCAGGTCAGCGATGACCATGGTCGGCAGGTCGGCCAGGGCGTCCATCATGGCTGTGTTCCGAGCTGCGCGGGCGGGCAGACCATGGTGTCTCAGGGTGTCGGTGAGGCCGAAACATCGGCTCTGAATCCCCGCCGGACATCGTGAACATCTACTGGACTGATACCGGCCAGCAACGCAACGGACTGGCCATCGTCACTCGTGAGACAGTCCGCGACGCCGTGCAACTCCCGGTTCCCAGCCGGTTCAACTCGCGACCGATGATGGGTGTCCAGATCGGCGTGCGAGGAGGAGTCTAGAGGCGGCAGCTGATCTCCATTCCGTCCTCCACGGGGAACGTGACGCTCTGGTAGCCGTTCTGGGGGGCACGGACGTAGTCGAGGTAGGGCGCGAGGTCCTCCAGGTCGACGTCGTCGGCGACGACGAGGGTGCCGGGTGCGAGGCGTGGTTCGAGGAGGCGCAGGACGGGCAGGCACAGGTCCTTCCAGCCGTCGAGGAGGACGAAGTCCGCGGGGCCGGCGACTGCGGCGAGGGTGTCGCGGGCGTCTCCTTCGAGGACGGTGATCAGGTCGTCCAGCCCCGTCTCGGCGAACGTCCGGCGGGCGGCCGTGGCCTTGGCGGCGCTCAGTTCCGTGCTGATCACCCGCCCCGTCCCGTTGTCGCGCACCGCTGCGGCGAGATGGAGCGTGGAGATGCCGAAGGACGTGCCGAACTCGACGACGGTCGCGGGGCGGACGGCCCGGACCAGGTTGTAGAGGAGGCGGCCACCCTGGGCGGAGATCGGCATGTACACCTCCGCCTTGGCGTCCGCCTGCTCCTGGGGGCCGAGGTGCGCGAAGCCCTGGGGCCAGGCGGCCCGGATCCGCCTGCGGGTCTCGTCGTCCTGCTCGGCGGCCCGGAGCATCCGGTCAAGGGCGGTGGCGACGCGGGGGTCTTCGAGTGTGTTGGTGGGTGTCATGAACCTAGGCTAGACGCACCGTTGCGTAGCGTCTAGGGATTTTGGCCTACCCTGGCCCCAGGAGGCAGACATGGAACAAGGACGTACGGCCACCGCGACCACCGGGCCGCAACCGGCGGCACGCCACCACGGCAACAGACACGGCCGCAGCGAACAGGCCAGGCAGGCCGTGCTGGAGGCGGCCGACGACCTCCTGGTCGAGAAGGGCTTCACCGGCGTCACCATCGAGGGCATCGCCGCCCGGGCGGGCGTCGCCAAGCAGACCGTCTACCGCTGGTGGAAGACCAAGACCGACATCCTCCTGGACGCCTTCCTCCAGGACGCGGCCGAAGCCCTGACCCCGCCCGACCACGGCGACCTGGCCCCGGACCTGCGCGCCCACCTGCGCCAACTGGCCCTGTTCCTCACCCGGTCCGACGCGGGCGCCGTCTTCAAGGCCCTCATCGGGCACGCCCAGCACGATCCCGCGTTCGCCGCGGCCCTGCGCTCCAGGTACCTCGACGAACAGCGCCGACGCGACCGGCTCCCGCTGGAACGCGCGGTGGAACGCGGCCAACTCCCCGCCGGACTCGACATGGCGGCGGAGATCGACCAACTCGTGGGGCCGCTCTACCACCGCGTCCTGGTGACGGCGGAACCCGTCGACCAGGCTTTCACCGACCGCCTCGTCGAGGCGTTCCTGCACCGCGCGAACGCGACGGGCGCGGCCCACGCCGACAGACGCCTCTGAAGGCAGGCCGACGGGTGGTGCCGGCTCCGGACACCCAGCTGACCGATTCGGACGAGGTGTACGGGGTCGTCGTCGGGTTCCTGTCCCTGGTGGCGGGCACCGGCGGGACCGTCGAGCAGGTGGTCGGCCACCTGGGACGAGAGCGACGATGTACGCAAGTGCGAGAGGCTCACGTCGCTGCTCGACGCCTTCGGGGCCTAGATGCTCCCGGAGAGCAGGAGTCGGCTTGAAGAGAAGATCGGCTCCCTGGAACCCGCATGAACCGCCTTCCAGGAACCGGCGCCTCGCCAGCGCGTGCGGGTCCGCTTCGACAACGGGTTCATCCTCGACGGGGCCTACGAGGACGTCTCCGTCCCTGCCTGAGGGCGCGTCCCGGGTCAGACCGGTGGGGCCGGCGGCGGTGCTCGCGCCAGCGGGCCCACAGCTCGGCCGGGGTGCGCGGCGAAGGCGTGGGCTCGGCGAGCCACCGTTCGGCTCGGGTGAGCGGGAGGACCGGCATGAGGTACGACTACCCGCCGGTCTCCAGAGCGCACAGGGGTTCACCGCGGGGATACACCCACCACCGCGGACGGGCCGGGCGGACCGGGACGAACGAGTACGGCGGAGGCGGGATCGGCAGGTTCTTACGGTCGAGCCGTTCTTCGCCGTGGTGGAACTTGCCGATCATGAGGCCGACCGGGGCGTACAGGTGCTTCAGCGCCCAGTGCGGCCAGTCCAGGAGACGGCCGGTGTCTCCGAGGACGACGACGTTCTCGCACACCAGCGCGCCGTGCGGGCGGGCCGCGAGGGGGCGCACCCATTCCGCCGCCTGGACGCCCGCGTGGAACAGCCCCGCTTCGACGAACTCGCCGTCGTCGCTTGCGACTTCGTAGACCGTCCAGGTCGTCAGGCCACGGCGTACGGACGGCGCGAGGTAGGGGCAGTGCGCCGACACCGCGTCCACGTACCCCGCGACGTCCACCGTGCGGGGATCGGCCGTCTGCGCCTCGACGAGGCGGAGCGCCCCGGCGGGGGTCCGGGGCGCTCCTGTTCGTGGGCCGGTCGTCATCCGGCGATGGACGGCGCGACTTCGCCACCGGGAAGGGGCGTGCAGTCCCACTCCGCCCACACCTCGCCGGTCTCCCGGTAGCGCGCGAGCGCCCGCTCGTTCAGCACGCCGTCGGCGTCGGTGAACCACACCTCCGGGAGCGGGCCGAACATCTCCTCGTACGCGGCGACCCAAGTGACCCTGCCGAAGCCGGTGTTCTCGACGTGGTTGACCAGCCGGCCCGCGTGCTCGGCGCAGAACGCCGCGTACCCGGGGTCGTTCAGGAGGAGGTGCCACTCCGCGTCGACGGCAGCCGAGAACATCTCGGGTACGGGCTGATCGGTGGCGAACTGCCGGGCCGAGACCTCGAAGAACCTGCCCAGCTCGGTCCTCGCGGGGGTTTCCGCAGAAAGCACGCCGGACTCCTTTTCGTCTGACTGGATAGGGGTGCCGGGAACCGCTCGTGGGGGTTCCCGGCACTCGGCGGTGTGAACGTGGCGACGGTCTTCCGGACGGCTCGCGGCACCGCCCGGAAGATCGCCACCCCGCCGGCCAGGAACCTTTCCAGCCCGCGAGGGCCAGTGCGCGGACAAGCTGTCCGTACCGTTCAGGCGCGGGGAGCCTTGACAGGCTGTATTCGTTGGGCTTGACCAGCTGAACACCGACGCCTCTGAAGCTGGTTGATGCGGCCAGGGGCTGTCAGTGTCTGGTGGCAGGATCACCTGCATGGTTTCCGTACGTACGACTCCGCCGAGGCCCGTGGACGTGACCGCGGTCTTTCCTGAGTTGGCGCCGTTGGCGGAGCCGTGGCCGCACTGCGAAGCCTCGCACCTGCACCGGGACAGTGGGTTCCGTCAGTCGCCGGCCGACGTGCGACTCACGAGACGCATACAGGCCCGGCGGCACAGCGATCACGGTGGTCCCGGCATAACGCCCGAGGAGGAGAGACTCAAGGAGCGGAATGCCGCGATGCTCGCGAAGCGACTCGACGCCGGCCCTCCACTGCCTGCGGACTGTCCGGTTCCCATGCTGCCCGTGGCCCAGCTGTATCTACGCGACGTACCCTTGCTGAGCCCGCCCGGACAGGCCGATCTGCTCCAGGTTCTCTGGTGTCCCTACGACCACGATCCGGATTACAAGCCGTCGACCGCGTTGTTCTGGCGGTCCGCCGCCGAGGTCGTCGACATCCTCGCCGCACCGCCGGAGCCGTACGAGGTGAACTACGAGGGCTATGTGCCGGAGCCGTGCGTGCTGGCACCGGAAGCAATCACTGAGTACCCCGACAGCCTTGACCTGAGCCCGCAGATGCGGCTGATGGTGGAGGGCTGGAGCAGATGGCAGGCAGCCGGCGCCGACGTGGACAGCTCCTACGCGGACTATCCGCGGGACTTCTACGACATGCATCTGGCAGACGCGCCCGGATGGAAGGTCGGCGGCTGGCCTCCGTGGGGCCGCACCGACCCCTACCCCCGATACTGCGCTGTCTGTGATGCGCAGATGGTGCCGCTGCTGACCATTGCCTCCTTCGAGTGGGACGGCGGCGAGGGACACAGCTGGGCACCTTGTGAAGACCAGGATGCCCACGGCGGCAACACCGTTGGTCATTGCTGTGGCCAGAGCCCCTCGCAGCCGACCAAGGTCGAAGTCGGCAGTACCGACAACATGCAGATCTACGTTTGTCCGACCTCTCCCGAGCATCCGCATGCCGACCTGATCCAATGTAGCGTCGGGCCTGTCACACGTCCTCCATCACTCAGATCGTGATATCCGTCGCCGCGTCAACCCACGGGTGGTACCGGGGTGGGTCCCGGACTCTGAGGTTCCCCCGCTGCGCGAGAGATGTTGATCAGCTGGTCAGGAGGGGTTGACGGGTGTTCAGGTTCGTTGGTTCGGTCGTCGCCCGCTCGGCG
>NZ_JARAYJ010000074.1:0-16224 GCF_033794345.1 Streptomyces niveiscabiei | reverse complement strand
TCCAGCGAGTACTTTCTGGGGGCGGCCATGGTCGATGTTCCTCTCATGAGTCCCATCTGACCCTCTGTCAACACACTCCGCATCTCGGGGGAACCTCAATCGTCCAGATCGCACTCGACCTGCTGGCCTGGATGCCGATGCTTGCGCTGAATGGCAGGGCCCGGCTCTGGGAGCCCCGCCGCCTGCGGCTCCGCCTGTTCAGCTCGGCCGGCCAGCTCGTCACGACCGGCCGTCGCCGGATCCTCCGCCTCGCCCGCCACTGGCCCTGGACCCATGTCGTCACCAGCGCCCTCGAACGGCTCGACCAACTGCCCAACCCGGTCTGACCAGTCACTTTCCCGTCCCTGCGAGCAGCTCCATCGTCTCCGGAGCAGTGGAACCCGGCGCCCACCCGACACGTCAGTCGGGCTACCGGCCTGCCCGCCAGCAGCCACGGAACGCGAAACGGTCTGCCGACTCCGTCGGCAGACCGTCATGAAAGATCGAGGCTAGAGATCTTTAATGGCTGGGGTTACGAGGGCTGGAGGTCGAGCCCGGTCTTGGCCATGAAGCCATCGATGAGACCAGCTGAAAGATCGAGGGGAACAACGAGCTCGCCAAGCAGATCACCAGGCTCGGTCAGTACCAGGTCTGCTGCCGGACCTTCTGGCAGCGGCACGTGACCTGCGCGGTGCTCGCCCCTGGCTTTCCCGGGACAGCCCATCGGCCTGGACTCGGCAGACGAGGGACAAGCGCCGGCGGTAGCGGGAGGGGGCACCTTCCGCTGGTCCGCCTACCGCCCCCTTGCCTGCCACTGCCCTGACCACTCACCACAGCGACGTGTACTGCCTACAGCAGCACCACTCGCTAGCCCTGCATCAGCCCCGCGCCACCGTCAGCCACTATGGTCGCGCGGCGACCCTCTGCCCACCCACCTCCGCCACTGGCGACCCCCCTCGAGCAGAAACCAATCACAACCTCAAGATCTGAGGCTGTAGTACAAGGCTCACGCCCGGGGCTGGGCCAATAGTCGTAGGGCTGTTTGCTCGGTGTCATCTAGTGAGCCACCGAGGCGGTGGACGACCACCCAGGTACCACTGTCCGGCAGCGCCCCGGCGAAGACAAAGGCGTTCTTCGTCGCGCCGTTGTGCCACCAGAGGCGGCCAGTGGACTGCCATGACGGGGCAGGTTCACCGAACTGCCTGCCCAGGAGCAGGGCTTGGGTGAGAGCCGCGACGGCGCGAGTGGTGGCCCACAGACCGCCGGCTGGCAGGATCGCACCGGTCGTGGTCCACAGCGGACGCTCCCGGCCAAGTAGGCTCCTCGCGGCCAGGCGCCGCCCCGTGGGTGGGCCGGCGGTTACATCTTCGACACCGAGTGGCTCAGCGACGTATTTGTTGACCAGGTCGTCGAACGGCGTTGCCGCTGCGGAGACCAAGGCCGCGCCGAGTACGGCGTAGCCGAAGTTGGAATATTCGCGCTTCTGCCCAGGCGGCCGGACGGCGAGCGTGTCGAACCGGGCGACAGCCTGGTACAGAGACTCGTGGGTGAACGCGGCGTAGGGATCGCGTTTGGTGTGCGGGACGCCTGGCGGCAGGCGAGGAAGCCCAGAGGAATGGTCGGCCAGGTTGCGCAGTGTGATGCCGGTGCCGAAGGGAGCGTTGAGCCAGCGTTCCACAGGATCGTCCAGTTCGACGATGCCTTCGGTCGCCAGGCGCATGAGAACCGTACCCGTAAGGACCTTCGTGAACGAGCCGATCTCGACCAGGGCATCGGGATCGTGATGCCCGCTGACATGCTCTGATGCGACGTTGGACAGAACACAGCCGCTTATCCGGCTGAACCTCATGGGCCTCCGTTCAAGGAAGATGGCCGCACAGCGCATGCAGCCGTGCCACCGGGCATCCGGTACCGGTTTCTCGCCACCCATCCGTAGACATGGCGAGCGAGTACGCGAGTTCCCGGCTGGCAGGCAACTGTGGCGAGTGCACGGTAGCGGCGCTTGGGTGAAGACTTCAGCACACGCATCAGAGCATCGGCACCGCCCGCGCTCACCTCGCCATCATGGAAGAGCAGGACCTCTCGGTCGAGCCGCTCGACGTACGGCTGGGTCATCTGTGTGTCGAGCAGTTGCCAGGGGCGGGCGACGACGGAGGGCTGAGCCCTGGTACTGATCCACTGGATGGTGGCCTGGCAGATTCCGCAGTCTCCGTCGAAGGCGAGGATCATAGAGTCATCAGATTGTTCGGGCATGACCTCTAGCTTTGCGTCCACTGCAACAGCAACTCCTCCCGGGGCCGGGCGGCGAGGCGACGTGGTTTCGGGGTGCTGCTTCGCCACTCCGTCATGATCGAGGGCGACAGGGAACCATCCGTGAAGCGGTTCAGCAGTGTCTGCGAGAGTTCCGCCTCACGCGGGGTGTAAGCGATAGCCGCGGCCGAATCAACCAGCAACTCGCTGCTACCGTCTGCCACTTCGAGTACCACCAGCATCTGGTCCGGATCGCGTACCGACCACCAGGTCAGCAGCATCGAGGCAGCCAAGCCCGCTACTGCCAGTCCTCGCGCGACACCTGACTTCACTGGCGCGCCGACTACGCGTACGGCGCTTACCTCAGGCCATGGCCACGGCGTCGCCTGAGAACCGACCGGTTGCAGGCCGAAGGGAGAGAGTTGGATCCCCGTGCCCGCTTCACCGGGCGGTGCACCCAGATAAACCCGGTCCGGGGTCACGCAGAACAGCCCGACCAACAGCGCATCTTGCGTCAAACCCTCTTGGCTTGCCATCGAGTCTCCATTCCTGTGCAGATGATGGGTTAGCACTCCGCATTCTCCGCAGGAACAGAAGCCGGCACGATTCGGGGAGTCTTTTTCGGCCAACCCAGACGCGCTTGGATGGCTGGAGGTAGGCGGTCCGGAGAGCGGGCCAGGAGCGCCAGTGCCCTGTCTATGGCCCGGCTCAAAAATATGAGGTCACAGGCAACCATTGTCAGGGCGAAACTGGTGAGGCCCATCAAGATGGCAATCGACAGGTGGAAACCTATAGATGCCAATGCTGTCCACGGGCGAAGGGCAGGCACAAGGACGCCCATGGGGAAATAGACCATGAACAAGGTTGTCGCGTAGGTGCCTGCCACCACTAGGGTGTCGTTTTCGTAGATAAGGTTTGATATCTCTGGATATGTGAATTCTGGAACCCGCAAGATGTAGAAAAGTGCGGTGCCGTCTTGCCACAGGCGTCCTTGGACTTTGTAGAGACCGCTGGTGACGTAGACGAGGATGATTTGCGCCGCTATGGCCAGCACTCCAAGGTTGTGCAGCGGTATTGCCAGCGAGCGGACAGTCTCTGGAATTCGCTCGGAAAACCGTCGTGCTACGCCGGTGGAGATGGAGAATCGATCGTAGCAACGCGTAAGCAGAAGCATTGGGATGACGACGTAGGCCAGGTTGTCCCCGCCATCCAGCAGAGCGTGCTGCCGCTGGAAGATCGACCACAGAAATACCCAGTGCCCGGCGAGTACGAGTCGGCCTCCGATCCCGAGTGTCACCGCAATAGCTAGGAGGGCGCCGACATGGAAGACGATTTCGAACCACGTACCAGAACGGCTCAAGGCATAGAGGCTGAATGTTCCTGACTGCTTGAGTTGTTCGATGAAGTCCCGCCAGGGCAGCACGGCATCGGGACCAAAAAGATAGTGACGGTCCCCATACTGGCTTGCGTAGAACATGAAGCCGACGAAACCCAGCAGCACGCGCATTCCGGAGGCGCCGATGACGCTTCGAGGGTGCGTGCTCCAACTGTCGATCAGTATGACAGCCTTCCTCACCGCAGCTCCCTCAGGCTGACCCACCGGAAATCTTGAACAGTAACGTTCGCTTTGCGTGGAGGGTCATGGCGCTCAGACCATTGCGGCATCTTATGTACGTACATTCGCACCTGTAGCGCCTGAATTTTCCCGTCACAGGCTTGAGGGGCCTGTGACAACGCATATCGGGAGAGGAACTGGATGGCGTCGTCACGAGATTTTTTTTCATAATCCATGAGTGGGACCGCAGGCTTGCGCTTTTTCTCTTCTGCGCTTCGCAGTCTGTCTAGGATGGGATCTTGGTCGTTGACCAGTTGCAAATTGCTCGTGACTAGACGCGAAACACGTGAAGGGAAGAACCGGTCCTGCTGGACGGCACGAATGTGAGAAGTCGTCACGTCGTAGTACTCACTCGTTGAACCATCCGCACACTTGGCGCGGGCCAAGATGCCACGGTCATCCGACAGTGGGTCGGGAGCAAACAGTTGCCAGTTCTGTGCGAAATATGGGTTCAGATAGCTACTTGTTTCGTCTTGGAGACGCATCTTCACAGGGTTGAAGGGGGCCTGCGAAATTGCCGCCATCAAGAAGTGAGCGCCCAGGAGGGCGGCGCCGACAAGCAGCGCCACCCTCCTGGCTACCAACCCTCTGCTCACTGATCGAAGATGCTGTCGACAGAGACGTTGTTCGTCGTGGAGGCATCCATGCCGGCGGAGCCGAACAGGCTGAGACCGGCCGACCGCACTGATTGGGCCAGCTCATTCGCCACCGACGAATCGCGCGCGACGACGCGTGCGGCCTGAACAGCCGCCCGCGCTGCGGACACGATGGCCTGCGGCTGCTCCTGCGAACCGGGGGTAGCCTGCGGCACCACGGTGGTTGTCGGCGCAGCCTCGGAAGCCTGCGCGGAACCCTGCACCGCGACCATGGTCGCCGCAGCCCCTAAGGCTATTCCCGCCGTCACAAGAATCTTCTTCATGCCGACTCTCCTTCTGTCTCGTGGCCTTGTGAGTCAGGCCAGCAGATCACACAGAATCAAATACAAGAGCAGGGTGAACAAATAGGACATAGTTGTCTAAATATTCACACGGCACTCGCCTGGTTCTGGGTTGTTCTGTTTGAACGTGAGCACGATCCTCACAGGAGACCCAAAGGTTCGCAAAGATCCAATCAAGCGGGCGGAGCAAGATCGGCCACCGCTGAACATCTACATACGGACAGTTGGGCCCCTCTTCTTGGGTCGGGTGATTACATTCCGCTTCTGCTTACATGGCGCCGCCCCGGAAAGCCTGACGGGCGCCAGTGTCCCCTCGCTGCGATTGAATGGAAGATCCTCTTCCGTTACCTGGAAGGCGTCGAGGAAAATCTTCGGCCCGGGAGGCGGGTGGCGGGGGAGGTGTACGAAGACTGAAACGGTGTCGTCTCAAATTGCGTAACTGTCTAATGGTATTAGATTCTTCCCTTGTCTCAATAGTCATGATTTTTCCATAAATTTGACTTTAGTAGAGGGGTGGAACCTTCGTGCGTTGTGCCGCCGCTGCGGCACTCGTGTTCGCGGTCAAGCTCCGCGTTCATGTAGCCACTTCACGTCTTCATGTGAAGTGCGGCGCTGTCCTTCGGGCGATGAACTTGGGGTGCGGTGCGGGAGGCGACCATGGCTGATCACATACGCAAGAACCTGATACGGGTCAGAGCGCTTGGAGTCGTCGCCCCTGTACGCCGCTGATGAATGGGACGTCCTGTCCGCAGAGGCGGTCGCCGTTTCCCTCGGCGGCGGTACCCCGACCGTCGTCGCACGAACTCCGCAGGGGTGAATGCGTGCTGGACCTTGGTTCCGGCGGCGGCATCGACGTCCTGCTCTCCGCCTGCCGTATCGGTCCCACCGGCAAGACGTACGGGGCTGGACATGACCAAAGAGATACTCGCCCTGGCTAACGCGGCGAGAGCGGAAGTGATGAACGCGGAGTTCCTCCATGACGCCGTCAAGGCGATCCAGCTGCCCGCGAAGACGATCGATGTCGTGGTGTCCAACTGCGTGATCAACCTGTCTGCCGACAAGGCCGCCGTCTTCGCCGAACGGGCTCCGACGTCGTCGCTGACGAGATTCTTACTCCCCGAACAGCGGGTCGAGCGTGGCGACTATGGTGGCTGCATTGCTGACGCCCTCTCCTTTGCCGAGTACAGAGCGGGCCTGGAGGCCGCCGGGTTCACTGATGTCGAGATCGCCCCGACCCACGCCGTCGCCGACGGCATGCACTCCGCCATGTCCGCGCCACCAAACCCGCCATCGTCGGCCCGGCCGCTACTGTGTCTCGTACGGAGGGCGACTCCTGCTGTGGTGCCATCGCCTGCTGCATACCGGTCGAGAGGCGACGGACCCGTCCGTCACCGTGAGTGAGGCCAAGAGCGCTGCCGGATGCGGCTGCCAGAACGTGGACAAGTGACCTGGACCGTTAAGGCAGCTGGAGTGCTAAGAAGTCCGAGGCGAACAGACCGAAACCAAATGCCCCAAGGTGACTGTGAACCAGGGAACGGCTGGACCTGTGAGAAGCAGCGGTGCGCACACGCTGTACGACAGCACCAGTTCCTGGCGGTCGGGTTCGGCCGTCACGTTGGTGAGGAGGACGTGGTCGAACGGGAGCCATGTGTCCGGTGAGGTTGGCGGGTTGATGCGGATGCCGTCGGAGGTGAGGAGCACCCGTGCCCACTCGTGGTCGCGCCACTGTTCCTGGGCTTCAGCTTCCGCTGGTTGGAGGCGTTGGGCGTCCAGCCGTCGGTTGGTCACCCAGCGGCGGCCCAGGGACGGGTGGTTCTCGAAGTAGCCGGCGCGCGGAGGTAGGACGAGGTCGGTGGCGTAGAAGCGGGCCGTCGTGCACGTCACGTCGGCGTACGCCGTTTCTCCGGGGTCCGGGGTGTATCCGGGGGTGGGGACCGGTATCAGGGTTCCGCCTGCGCGGAGGTGGGCGTCGAGCTGGGCCGCGGCTTCGGTGGCGTGCCGGTGGGCTGCTTCGTCGCCGGCGCCGGGCAGGTGTCGCCGCATGGTTGTTCTTCCTTCCTGCTGGTGAGGACATTCTCTCCGGAAGCGCTGGTCACCAGAGGGGCCGGGACGAGTCTGGGGGAGCCATGCGGTGGGTGGTGGTTTCCTCGTCCTTGAGGGCGGCGACCAGTTCGCCGAGCTTGTCGTTGCCGACGGCTTGGTGGGCGCGGACCGCGTCCTTGATGGCGTCGCGGCTGATCCGTCCGGCGGTCCGGGCGGCGTCCCGCGCGATGGGAAGGAGGTCCCTCATCCAGTCGTCCTCTGGCTCGCGGTCCTGGGGAGGCTCGTCCTCGTCCGGGACGGGGACCGGTTCGTCGTCGGAACCGAGGACGGTGTCCTGTTGCGCCGCCGGGTCCTGGTCGACCGCGCCGGTCGGATCGGGCGGGTCGGCGGGCGGGGTTTCTCCGTCCGGGACGGGTGACTCCTGCGGTCCGGACTCCGGCTGCGCTTCGTGTTCCCGGGCCGCGAAGGGGGCACTCTTCCGGTCGGCCGGGTGATGCATCACCGCAGGTCCAGCGTTGGACGGCGGCGTTGGGCCGCTGTCCGCCCGCTCGTGGACGGGAGGCAGAACAGGCGGGATAGCGGAGCGTTCCCCGGCGTCCTGGCCTTGCAGACGGCCTGCCGTTTCCGGGACGCCGAACTCCACCTTCACGCAGTCGCGGACCGGTCCCGGACGGCGTTCAGCTCGGTCCGGGACGGACGACTCCGCGGTCCGCGCCATGATGATGTAGAGGTGGACGGACCCGGCGAGCGCGAGCGGCGCGAGTGTCGAGAGGATGCCGACCACGTTGTCCCCGAGGTGCAGCGGGGACGGTCCGGACGGGCCGGTCTGCGGGGTGCGGTTGAGGGTGATCGCGTGCAGCGCGTTGGCCCACAGGCTCGATCCGGTGGCCGCGAGGAAGAGCACCCACGTGTACAGGCGCGCGCCGAATCCGCTGTGCCGGAGGAGTACCAGGGCGCGCACGCCGTACGCGATGAACCCGTCGACGAAGACCGGGAAGAGGTAGGACAGCGTGGGCCGCGCGTGGATCGCGAGGGCGACCTGTCGGAGCGCGTCGTAGGAGAAGGCGAAGCCGGCCGCGCCGAGCAGGACGATCGCCGCGCGGTCCCAGGCGGACATCGTGCGCAGGCTGTTCGGGGTGTTCACGCCTGCTCCTTGAGGGTTGGCCACGCGGGGGTACGGGCGAGCAGCCGGCCGAGGTGTTCGAGCGAGTCGACGTCGTCGAGGTGCTGGGCGGGGCACGTGCCGCACGAGCGCCGCAGCGCGAGCCGTTCGGTCTGCTTGCCGTCGCCGCTGTAGTGGAGTTCGAGGCGCTGCCCGGCGACCGTGCCCAGCGGCGCGATCGCCTGGAGCAGGTCGTCCGGATGCAGGACGCCCAGGGCCTCCCACTTCAGCGTCACGGCCTCGTCGCCGAGGAGCCGCCGTGCGTGCTTCGACGCCGCCGTGACCGCGCGCGTGCCCCAGGTGTGGAACGCCTGCGTCCGGGCCGCGGAGCGCAGTTGCTCCGCCCTGACGAGCTTCGAGGCGGCGGCGAGCATGAGGGGGTGGGGCATGGGAGGGGTGGTCTTCCTGGGGGAGGTGGGGTGGTTCATGCCGCCGCCCCTCGTGTCCGGCGCCGGTCGTCGCCGATCATCGGGACGAGGGTGGTGACCATCTCGGCGAGGCGGCTCGCGACTCGGTCGCCGACGAAGTCGGTCAGGTCGGGGCCGTCGGCGTCGCGGGCCGGGAGGTTGGAGGTGATGACGGTCGGGAGGCAGTGGTTGTAGCGGTGGTTGATCAGCCGGTAGGTGATCTCCTCGGTCCACTCGGACGTCTTCGACGTCCCGAAGTCGTCGAGGAACAGGTACTGCACCGTCGACAGCCTCTTCAGCTCCTGCTCCGAGGCGCCCATCACCGCGCTGGGACGCAGCCGCCCGTACATGTCGGCCGAGTTCACCGCCAGCACCTCGAACCGGTCAGGACCGCCGCTCGCGATGTGCCGCAGCGCGCCGTACGCCTGATGCGTCTTGCCCGTCCCGGTCAGGCCGGTGAGCAGAAGCGTTCCCGCGCGGGACGGGTCGTCGAGCGCACGGTCCGCCCAGGCCCGCACCTCCGGGAGCGTCGCTTCCGCGTCGCGGAACCGGGGAGGGGTCGCCGACTCCCAGCGGGTCAGCGCGTACTCGACCCGGGCGTCGTGGTGCCAGCGCGGGTTGCCCGGACCGGACTCGGCGGATGACGGGCGGACGTCGTCGGGGACCAGGGAGATCCCCTTCGCGGCGAGGATCTGCTCCATCCGGCGCACCGACCGTGCCTGGAAGGCGAGTTGAGGCTCGGGCATGGTCAGAATCCGTTCTGGTAGGCGTCGGCCCTGGCGGGGTTGCGGTACGGCTTCCAGCCGCCGGACTCGCGCCGCAGGGGGACGACGTTGGGGGCCGGGACCTGAGTCGGGAGGTCGTCCCAGATGCGCAGCAGGTAGCGCGCGGACTGCGGGGGACGGCCGGGGTCCCAGCGGCGGGAGATGACCTCCACCAGCCGCTCGGCGCCCCACCGCGCCGACAAGGCTGTTACCCGCGCCCACTCGTCCTCGGTGAGCCGCCAGCCGACGACCATCCCGGCGTTCGTGAGAGCGGCGACGAGGTCCCGGGCACCTGCCGGGACGGAGTCCGCTCGCGTCGGCGCCGTACGGGGAGGAAGCAAGCTGGCTTGCTGTTCTGAAGAGGTAGTACTCCCTACGGGAGTACTACCAGCACCGGGATGCGCGGAAGAAGCTTCCTGGCTTCCTGGCAGGGACTTCGGGGTTTCTGGCTCGGACTTCCTGGTTTCGGCAGCCGCTTCCGGGAAGCCGCTTCCTGCTTCCCGTTCCTCCGATGCACCGAGCAGGAGGGAGTACCGGTTGGTGACGGCCCGGCCCGAACCCGGCGTGTAGCTCAGCTCCCCGAGCGCCGACAGCTCGGGGAGGCAGTTGGTGACCGCCCGCGCCGACAGCCGGGCGAGCTTGGCGATCTGCTCCAGGGACAGGGAGACCCACCCCCTGTCGTCCGCCTCACGGGCCAGGGCGAGCATCACCAGGAGCGACCCCCGCTTGGCCCGCGAGCGGCTCCACACCAGCTCCGTCATGGCGGCGCTCACCGGACACCGCCGTGCGCCGTGGCGACGTACCGCTCGTCCCGCATCCCGAACGACCGGTCGTCCTCCGGGACGTACCCCACGCGGTCGGGGTGCGGAGTGAGGTAAAGACGGCCCGTGGGCACGTGGAAGTCGTGAGGGAGCCGCCAGTCGACGGCGTCGCCGAAGTGGTGCCGTACGAGCCGCGCGGCTTGGTCTTCTACGTCATGAGAGAACAGGAGCATGAAGAAGTCCGCTCCGTAGAGGTGGACCATTCCTTGCCGCTTGGGGAATACGCGTATCAAGTCGGCGTCCGGCGCCAAAGCGCGCAGAGCCAGGCTGAGTCTGTTGGGCATGGGGAAGCTCTCGTGAAAAGGGATTCGATGAAGCGCGGCTACGCCGCTTCAGCAAGGGAGGAATTGGTGGAGCGCTTCTTGTGCTCGCGAACCAATTGCCACAGGTACTTGATCGGAATCCCCAGACCTCGCGCGGCGAGGTGGGCGTCGACTTCAGGATCTTCGGCCACTTGCGCGATCACTGCTGTACGTTCCGCAGAGTTGAGCAGGGTGGTAACACCCTGAAGCACTGCCGCAACCGCTTCGGCGTTGACGCGGGTTTTCCACAGGCTGAGGAGGTCTTCGCGCTCTGGCGCGAGCAGGCCCGCGCGGATGCCGTACCGGTCCTCGTACCGCAGCGCGTCCACCAGGCAGCGTGCGGCGACGGACAAGGGACATGCGGAGCACAGGGCGAGCGGCAGCCTCAGCGTGTCCGCATGGGACTCCCGTATCTGGTCGGGGTCGCTCCATGGGTGTTCCGACTCCGGGAAGAAGTCGTCTTCGAAGTCGAGTCCGGAGCAGAGAGCCTTCTCAGGCCAGTTCTTTCCCGGAACTTCGCGGGCGGTTTCGAGCAGGGGTGTCCAGTCACCCTGCCGAGCCGATTCGATCAGGGCGTTTATCGTGTTGTTCATTTTGTCTGTGTCCAGATGATCAGGTGCGTCGGCGGGAGCGTGCGGAGGGCCGTATGGCCAATAGGTCCGGACTCTCTTCCTGCGTCGCACGCTGATGCGGCTGGACGAAATGCATCTCGGATATGGATCGGAGGTCGTCCTCGGTGAACTGGACGAACTTTCCGAGCTTCCGGTGAGGCAGGCTGGAGATTCGTTCGCGCAGCCACTTCTCGGGAATGTTCAAGCGCTTGGCGGCTTCGTCGTACCCCAGGTGGAGCCGGGTTTCGGCGACTTCGTCGGTACGGGCGAGCATCCGTACGACGGCCGCGAGCCCGTGGAGCGCGGCCAACTCGGTGGTGTTCGCCGTCGTCATCGGGCGTCCCGTCCGCTCAGTACGGCCGTACGCAGGTCGAAGCGCATGGGCTGGGTCGCCCAGCCGGCCTGAGGGAAGGACCTGATGAGCCAGCGGGCGATGGCCAGCGCCTTCGCGCGGGGGACGTGTACGGCCCGCTGCTGCTCGTCGACGGCGGTGAACCGCAGGTGCGGCCACGGCGTCCGGGGGTCCTGGAGGCGTACGTCCACGGCGGCGACTCCGGGCAGCAGGGCCGACAACTGGCCGGCGAGCCGGTTCGCGATGGTGGGGTCGGGCGTCGAGATGCCCGGCTTGCAGCCCATGGCGAGAGCCATGCGACACTCCTTCACGTGGTAGCCGTCCCGGTGGTGCCGTGCGAGGGACACGGGGCGGCCGTCTCGGTGACCTGGACCGTGCGAAGGCCAGGTCATTGCGTCCGGCGTCTGGGAGGTGCGAACTCCCGGACGCCGGTGTTGTTTTGGGAGGACGGCGCGATGCGCGCGACGTCCGTTCCGGCTCCGTGGCCTGCGGGCGCACGCGAGTCGGGCGAGGCCAGGGTGTGCGAAACCCCGGTTTTCGCTAAGCTGAAGCTATCCCAGTTTCCGAGGAATATCAACAAGCAGATGGTTCCTCTGCTTGGATAAAAAACGAGGTCCGATGGCTGCTCGACACTTCGACAGGGGTCGCGTGCGCGCGGTGCGGCGAGCCGCCGACATTCCGCAGAGCGCCGTGGCCGCCTCCGTCGGCGTCGCGGACTCGACCGTGGCAGGCTGGGAGACCGGGCTCACGGCCCCCGACCCCGAGAAGCTGCCGGCACTCGCCCGCGCGCTTGGCCGTCCACTTGACGAACTCTTCCCGCGCAAGGGTCTGCCCGACCTCACGGACCTTCGTTGCGACGCCGGGCTCTTCCAGTACGAGACGCCCGCGATCATCGGGACGAAGAGCGCCGGGCCGGTGGCGGGAGCCGAGCGGGGGGAGCGGCGGCTCAAGGAGAAGTACGTTCAGGCCCTGGCCGCGCGGTACGGAGTGACCGTCGAGGAGTTGCGGAAGGCGGAGGACCGCTCCATCGCCAAGGCGAACGGGCAGGATCTTGAGGAGAGCGTGGAGGAGGGGGGCGACTCCTCATCCGAGAGTTCTCCGGTGCTCGGGGGGCTTCCGGAAACCCTGGCCGAGAAGATCATCTATCTCGTCGGCCGCCTTCCAACTCCCCTATCGGACGCGGAGGTTGCGACTGAGGGCAACGGTAGGACGGGAACCCGCGTGCTGACAGAGGAGTTGGTACGTCAGTTGCGTACCGGCGAGGTGACCGCCGCGTCGGAGGATGTCCTCGCCGCGCTCGCCGAAGCCCTGGATACGACTCCGCTGTTCTGGTCCGACGACGCCAACGTGCAGCGGATCATCGCGGGGACGTGGCTGCTGAAGAGCGAGTTCGCGGCGATCGCCGCTCGGGGTGGGGAGAAGGAAGGGCTCTCGGCGGATCTGTTGTCGTTCATCCGCAAGGAGGTCGAGCAGGCCCGCGCGGAGGCGAAGGCGCAGCCCGACCACCCGTAACTGCCTTTACAGACGCACCGTTACGTCCACAAGGCGGCGTTCCGCGTGCGCGGTGATGACGGCCTGCCACACCGTGTCGAGGTGCGGGGGGATCAGGTCCGGGCCGAGGTCGCGCGGGGCGCAGAAGCGGTACTCGCTCAGTTCCGATTCCTGGAGGGTGATCGCGGCCTGCTGCTCGGCGTTGAGGATGCCGCCGTCGTACACGTAGAGGACCTGGGCGCCGACGCCGGGGATAGTGATCCATGCGTGCACCAGGAGGCGACCGATCGGCGGGGTGATGCCGAGTTCCTCCTGGACCTCGCGGACGGCGGCGTCGTAGGGAGGTTCGTCCTGGTCGATGTCGACCGCGCCGCCGGGGAGGTTCCAGTACTTCTTGTAGGTCGGGTTGACGATCAGGACCTCGCCGTCGCGGTTGAAGAACACGGCGGCGGCGGAGGCGGTCAGAGTGCTCATGGTCATCACTTTGCGGGGTCGGGGAGCGGGGCGAGGGTGAAGTCGGTGCGGCGGTACGCGCGGGCGACCTGCACCAGCCAGGAGACCTCGGTGGTGAAGTCGTCGCCCGCGGTACGGAAGGCGGTCGGTGCGCCGGCGGGGTGCCGGGCGGCCGGGAGCGCTGCCTTGAGCCAGTACGCCTCGGCTGCGGCTTCGGCGTCGGCGCCGCGGTGTCCTTGGGTCTCGGCGAAGTGGACGGCGCGTTCGTAGAGGTCGGCGGGGGCGCGGCGGCGGAGTTCGTGTGTGGCGTCGCGGATCTCGGTGACGTAGCGGCCCAGGCGGACCTGCGGGGTGGCGCCGTGGGACAGGACGTCGCGCAAGGTGCTCAGCGGGGCGGCGGCTCGATGGCCGCGGAGGAGGTTGGTGGGTTGGTAGAGGGCGATGCCGTCGACCGCGAGGGCGAGGTCGCGCCAGAGGGGGTGGAGCCTGAGGATCGCCCGGGTGCTGCGGATGCGGGTCAGGAGGGCTCGGAGTGCGGGGACGATCGAGCCGAGGAGCCAGAGCAGGAAGCCCGCGTACAGCACGGTGTCGGTGATGTGCTCCTGGTCGGCCAGGTCGCGGGCCGGGAGCGGGTGGAGGGTCGCGGCGGTGAGGAAGACGGTGCGCATGACGGCGTACACGACGATCAGGGTCATGCCCGCCGTCATCATCGTGAGGCCGGTGCGCAGGGACCAGTGGCTGGCCCGGCGCGCGGCGCGGCCCCACTGGTACGCGCAGACGAGCGCGGCAGCGACGACGTACGCGTAGAAGAGGTCCATGTAGAGCGCGAGGCCGGGGTCTCCCATGTGGCGGCCGATGAAGTACGGGCTGTCCTTCGCGGTCTTGGAGCGGTCGAGGACGAGGAAGAAGACCGCCGTCAGGCACACGACCGTCGCGAACGAGGCGTACGCGGTGGCGCGTTGGACCAGCGCGGAGATCCTGATGTGGCGTGCGGAGGCGTCCTCCTCCGCGTACACGTCGCAGACGTACATCAGCAGGACGCAGATCCCCGCGATCGCCAGGATGTGCTTCAGGAGGGTCGGCAGGTCGTTGACGCCGAGGGGGGCGATGGTGGTGCGGCCGAGGTCGGTGCGCAGCCACCAGGCCAGTGCGAAGGCGATGAAGGCGCCGGACAGGGAGCGGCTGCGGCGCCGGCCGCGCAGGGCGCCGGGGAGGCGGACGGCGGCTTGGAGGAGGAGCAGCGCCAGGATGAAGGTGGCGATCAGATCAGAGACGGACACGCGAATTCCGAGGGGTGTGGGGAGTGTGGGTGAGGTCTTCGGCGAGGTGGCGCACCGTGGGGTCGTCGATGTGGTCGATGGCGTACGCCTCGTGGTGCAGGAGGTCGGCCAGCATCTCGGCGCGGCGCTCGGTCGGGGAGTCGTAGCGGTGGCGGGCCATCACGCGCCCCCTCGTGAGGAGGCGACGCAGCGTGGCGGGCGGGAAGTCGGGGAGGAGACGGGCCAACTCCTCGAAGTCGGCCTCGGTGGTGTCGTCGCACCAGATGTGGGCCAGCTCGTGGAGGATGATCCGCTGGCGGTGGAAGGACGTGGTGCCCTCCACGTGCAGGATCAGGTCCACCGGGACGTCGTCGAGCTGGAGCCACAGGCCGCACACGTCGGTGCTGGCCAGCAGGTGATCCGGGACCGGGACCAGCTTGATACGCCGTCCCCGCGCGGCTTCGATCCCCGCGATCAGGCCGTCCAGGGTGAACGGCTTCGGGATCGGCATACCGGCGAGCTGGGAGCGGCACTCCTCACGGAGTTCACGCCGCGCTGCTGACGCTGCGCGGCGTCTGCGCACGGACTCGGTCGCTCGTTTCCACCACCAGTCACCGGAATGGAGTATCGAGTGCTCGGGCCTGTCCGGGCCGGGCGTGCTGAATTTCTCCATGAGCTACTCAGAACGAGGAAACGACGCTGGTGGGGAAAACTTTGCGGCATGCGCGGGCTTCGCGGATCATGGAGGACGGTATTCCTCTGAAGCCTGTGACGGCCGGAACGGAGCGCGACATGAAGATCCTTTGCGTGCGCGAGCCGAGCAGGACGGGGCCGTAGGGGGGATTGCCCGGCACCGGTGAGACTACGGCCGGAGCCGGAACAGCACAGGAATTCACAGCATCTGCTTATCCTGAAGAAGGGAACTGGTAGTTCCCATAATCGGGTAGTTTTCGATTCAACTCTTCCCGGAGTGGCTCCGGTACGGCTTCAACTTGCCTGAGATTAGGGGGTGGTCCGCTATATCTCGACGGAGGCTGACGATGTCGACCACCGGGAATCTGTGACGCACGCCCCAGCCCTGGATGTTATATGAACGTTATGGATGGTGAGGGGAGGGGGCGGCTCCTCATCACGCGCATCCTGCGCCAGGCTCGCGCCCGCCGCGACGCGGCCGACGTACCAGGGTTCAACGCCCTGTTCGGCGTGAAGTTAACCCGCGGCGTCACGCAGCAGCAGACGGCGCGGTTGGCGGGCGTCAGCCGGCGCTGGTACGGCAACCTCGAAGCGGGACGACCGGGGAACTACAGCGACACCTTCCTGTACGCCGTGCGCGACGTCCTCGACCTGGACGCCGACGAATGGGACATCGTCTACAACACCGTTCGAGGCCGGGCGCCGAACGTCACGCACTTCGGACAGCCGGCCTCCAAGCTGTCCCCGGCCCTCCTGTCCCTCGTCGAGCAGAGCCCGACGTGGGGGATCTACCTCAGCAACCACCGTTGGGACCTCCTCGCCTGCAACGAGAAGATCCAGGAGTACTTCCCCTGGATGGCGGACGGGGCCAACGTCGTGGAATGGGTCCTGACCTCCCCGGCAGCGCGGACTCAGCTCATCGACTGGCGGGAATCCTGGGCACTTCCCTCGATGGCCGCGCTTCGGGTCAACGCAGAAAAGTGGCCGCATGACGAACGGCTTCAGGAAATCATCGAGAAGGTGCGGCTCGATCCGACCGCCCGCAGAATGTGGAACGACGCCGACCTGCCGACCGTGACGTACCC
>NZ_JARAYJ010000073.1:0-16323 GCF_033794345.1 Streptomyces niveiscabiei | reverse complement strand
GGTGAAGTCCTGGAGGGTCTGGAGCTGGACGACGTCGGGGACGAGGGTGCCGGTGGCGAGCTGGTTGTCGATGCGGACGTCGTGGTACTTGCTGTAGTCGACGATCAGCGTCAGGTCGATGCCGGGGAAGCGGGCCTTGAAGCCCGCCTTCGTGCCGTCCTGCTGGGTCGGGGTGTCACCCCCGGCGTACACGACGAGCTTGCCGCCCTCCTTGAGCGCGGCCCGGTAGAGCTCGTCGAGGCTGCGGGTCTCCTCGGGGCCGGCGTGCTGCCGGGCGGCGGGCGCGGCCGAGGAAGTGGGCGCGAGGACGCCGGCCGCGCCGAGACCGAGGGCGACACCGGTACCGGTGGTGAGGACACGTCGTCTGCTGAGGAAGCTGGACACGCTGGGAGGGCCTTCCTGACGGGGGAGGGATGAGTGCCGGGCGCCTTGGCGATCGTCATTGTTGTGCGGCCGGACACGGCCCCGCGTCGTCCGTACGGAGAGAAGGGGCTGTCGAGGGGTGGAACCCCCGTTCAACCGATCGGTTGAACGCGGCCGGCATCCGGGACGCCGGCCGACGCCGCAAGGGGCGGGCTCCGCACCCTGACATCTGTCAGGGACGCGACGGACCGAGCGCCCTCTAGCCTTCGAGACGCCGGCTCGCGGTACCGCTGCCGCCCACCCCGCCGCCCGGCGCACCACCCACCGTCCCCAGGGAGAACACACCCATGATCAAGTCCGTGAGAACCGCCCTCGCGACCGTCGCGACCACCGCCCTCGCCGCCACCGGCCTCGTCTTCGGCACGGCCGGCTCCGCCCACGCGACCGGCCACGGCCCGGGCTACTACGGCGTCTGGGCCTCCGGCGTCAACGTCCGCGCCGGTGGCGGGGAACAGTGCTACCTCTACCCGTCGGCCTTCAACTGCCCCGACATCCAGACCACGGTGAGCAGCCCGGCCCAGGTGTGGGTGTACTGCCAGCAGGAGGGTTCGCAGACCGTCGGCAACAACCCGTACTGGGTCTGGGTCCTCACCCCGAGCGGCCACCGCGGCTACATGGCCAGCTACTACATCGACAACGTCACCAACTCCATCGACGGCCTCGAACGCTGCTGACGACCACGACGCCCGCGCCCGGCCGGGGCCTCCGGCCGGGCCCGCCGCGAAAGAAACAGGCGTGGCCGACCGGATGGTCATCGAGGCACAGAAGTCCATCAACTCCCGTCATCGAGGGCGGCAGCGAACCGACCCGCGCGGGAAAGCGGGCCTTCGACATCCTGATGAGCTACGACGGACTGGTCACCCGGCTCGCACGTACCGTCAGAATGCGCAAGGCCATCATCCAGGCCCCGCTGGTCGGGGAACCAGAACCACGGCACCGCGATGCTCGGCCTGCACCGGGTGTTCGAGCAGTGCAACGCGCCCCTGCGCGGCCTGTGACGCACCCCCGGAAAGGGCGAGCATGACCGACTCGTCCCCGCGCCCGCCGCGCCGGACGGGCAGGACCCTCAAGGGGTATGCGACCAACCACGCCTCTGGGGCGGCCGTCGCGATCCGCCCGGCCTGGTACCCGGACGGCGCCGAGGGTGGCCTCTTCCTCCACCGACTGGCCACCGTCCGCGGCAACCTCGACGAGTACCGGGGCGTGGTGGCCTGGGGCGGAGACTTCCGCCGCGCCCGAACGGGGCCCGCTTCCAGATCGACGTACCCCCCTCGGACGCCCGCCTGAAGCGGCTCGCGGGCAGGAGCCGAGGGCGGGAGGACAGCTGTGGCCAGGGCGCGGGAACGCTCACCCTGGGCGCCTGACCTCGGCTGCGTGCCCGGTCCGCATGTCGGCCGGTGACTGCGGGGCCTCCTCAGGTGCCCAGGTGCCGGCGAAGCCACTGGCCCATCTGCTGGATGGCCCGGTCGACCTCGGGCACGCGTCCCGCGCCCAGGACGAACGAGTGCTGTCCCTCGGGCAACGGGTGGACCTCGGTGACGATTCCGAAGTCCGCGAGGCGGCGGGCGAGTTGAGCGCCGTCGTCGGCGAGGGTCTCGTGTTCGCCGTAGTGGACGAGCGTGGGCGGCAGGCCGGTCAGGTCGGCGTTCACGAGGCTGATCCCGGGGGCGGCGTAGTCCACTCCGGGCTCCTGTAGCCAGGATGCGCGGAAGAGTTCGAGGATGCCTCTGCCGAGCATCTTGTCGTTGTCCTCGTTCTCGTCCACCGACGCGTTCCGGAGGGTGAGATCGGTCCAGGGGGAGACGCTGACGATCGCGCCCGGGGTGGCCTCCCCCTGCGCGAGCAGGCGCAGCGGCAGCATCACGGCGAGGGTGCCGCCGATCGAGTGGCCCGTGCTGCCGATGTTCCGCGGCTCGTACCCCTGGGAGAGCAGCCACCGGTAGGCGGTCTCGGCGTCGTCGAGCTGTGCCGGGTGGGGGTGTTCGGGTGCCAGGCGGAAGTCCACGACGAGGGAGCGGGCGCCGGCGGCCTTGGCTATGTGACCGGCGGCCTTGCGGTCCGAGTGCATCGAGGCGGTGACCGACCCGCCGAAGTGGAAGTGGAGCAGCGCGCGATCGGGGCGGGCGTCCTCGGGAATGCACCACAGGGCGGGGACACCGCCCGCGTCGACCTCGGCGTAGGTGACGCCTTCCGGCTCGGCCGACGCCCGGTGGTTCGTCTCCACGATGTCGCGGACGACAGCGAGATCGAGGCCCGGTGTCGAGGCCCTCGCGCTCACGCTCTCCAGGAACTGCGCGAACTCCTGTGCCGCTGGACTCGCTCCCACGGTGTGCTCCTTCACGGTTCGGTGCCACGCCCGCTGCCGGCGGGCGTGCCGGTTGATGCGCGGTTGCGGACGGCTCGGTCAGTCGTCGTGGGGTGCCATGGAGACCACGACCTTGCCGGACCTGGTCCGGTTCTGTTCGAGGTACGCCATCGCTTCGAGGGTCTGGTCGAACGGGAAGACCGCGTCGATGACCGGGCGGAGCTTCCCGCTGTCGTACAGGGCGCCGAGCGTGCGCAGTTGGGAACCGCTGGCCTGCATGAAGAAGAACTCGTAGCGCACGCCGAGCGCCTTGGCCCGCTTGCGGATCTTGCGGCTGAGGGCGTTCATGAGGACGCTCAGGGGGAGCGGGGCTCCCAGCTGCTCGGCGAAGCCCGCGTCCGGCGGGCCGGCGACGCCGATGGCCAGACCGCCGGGCTTCAGTACGGTCAGCGACTTCTCCAGGTTCGCCCCGCCGAGGGAGTCCAGCACCAGGTCGTAGCCGGAGAGCGTTTGCGAGAAGTCTTCCTTGGTGTAGTCGACGACGATGTCGGCGCCGAGGCTCCTGACCAGCTTCTCGGAGTCGGGGCCCGCTGTCGTCGCCACCGTGGCGCCGAGGTGCTTGGCCAGCTGGATGACCGTCGATCCGAGGCCCCCGGCGCCGGCGTGGACGAGCACCTTCTGGCCCGGCTTCACGTGCGCGCGCTCGACGAGGATCTGCCAGGCGGTCAGGGCCACCAGAGGCACCGCGGCTGCCTCCTGGGCGGTCAGCGAGGCCGGCTTGGGCGCGACGTCGTCCTCGTCGATGGCGATGAACTCCGCGAACCCTCCGATGCGCAGGTCGCGCGGACGGGCGTAGACCTCGTCGCCGGCCTTGAAGCCGCGTACGGCGGGGCCGACCCGCACCACGACACCGGCCACGTCGTGGCCCAGCACGAACGGGCGCCGGTACTTCAGGAGGTGCTTGAACTCCCCATTGCGGACCATCTTGTCCAGCGGGTTGACGCCGGCGGCGCGCACGCGCACCAGGACGTCGCGGTCCCGGACGGCGGGCTCGGGCACCTGGGCGGCGCGTGTGCCGCCCGGGCCGTACTTCTCGACGACGAATGCCTTCATGTCGGCTGCCTTACTCGGTGATCTTCTCCGTGGCCGGTGCGTGTCCCGCGCCAACCGTGACGCTACTCGCTGAGTATAGAAAAGTAAACTCAGGCGAGGTTAGAATCACCCCTATGAATGCGTGGACGGAAGTTGTTCAGGATGCCGGCATGGACCCCCGTCTCGACCGGGACGCGTCGAACTGCTCGATCGCGCGGACCCTGGAGATCGTGGGGGAGAAGTGGACGATCCTGATCCTGCGTGAGGTCTGGTACGGCTCGTCCCGCTTCGGCGACTTCGAACGCGTCCTCGGCTGTCCCCGCAACCTCCTCGCGGCGCGCCTGCGGATGCTCGTGGACGAAGGGATCCTCGCCACCGAGACCTACAAGGAGCCCGGCTCACGGAGCCGGCCCAAGTACGTGATCACCCCCAAGGGCATGGACCTGGTCCCCGCCGTCCTGGGGCTGTTGCAGTGGGGCGACCGCTACCGCGCCGACCCCGAAGGGCCCGCCGTACTGTCGAGGCACCGCGAATGCGGCGCGCACGTCGACGTCCAGATCCGCTGCGAAGAGGGCCATGCCGTCCAGGCGGCCGACATCGAGAGCGTCCCCGGCCCGGCCTTCCGCATGAAGCCCGCCGGGTGAACTGAGCACGATCGCGCACGGCGAACGACGCCGAGAGCGTGCGCGCGGACCGGGTCAGGGCAGAAGGCCGGCGCGACGGGCGATCACGACGGCTTCGAGGCGGGTGGTCGCGTGGAGCTTGGACATCGCGGACTTCATGTAGCTCTTCACGGTCTGCGAGGTCAGTCCGAGCCGCTCGGCGATGGTCTTGTTGGGCAGCCCGCAGGACGCGAGAGCGAGTACGTCCAGCTCTCGCCCGGTCAGGTCGTCCAGGGGGCGTTTCCCGGTGCCGGGCTCGGTGAGCCGTTGCGCGATGTCGTGGAGTGCGCGTTCCAGCGCGGGGTCCGAGACGCGCCGGCCGAGCGTCCGTAGCTCGGTGTACGCCTCCCGAACGCGCTCACGCAGGCTTCCGAGATCCGCGTCCATCTCCTCCTGGCTGCCCCGCAGGGCGTGCGCGGTGACGAGTTCCTGTTCCAGCGCGCGGGCCTCGTCCTTGAGGCCGTCCTGGATCCGGTCGCCCACGATCTCGTCGGTGCGGAACGCCGCGTACATCAGCGCTATGGGCCTGCGGTCGACGACCACCGGTACGGCGGCGATGGAACGGATGCCTTCGGCGCGGATGATGAGGTCGTAACGGTGGGTGATCTGGTCGCAGGAGAAGTAGTCGTTCACCGCGATCGGCCGGCGTGAGGCCACTGCTCGGCCACCCAGTCCTTCGCCATGGCGCAGGACCACTCCGGGCAGGGCACCCGCTGTCGGCCCCGCGAAGTTGCCGAGTACCAGGTCGTCGGCGGGGGTGACGGAGCCTGCGAAGGCCAGCGAGACACCTGTTGCCCTGCGGACGCGCTCGGCCGTCCGGTCGAGCCGGTGGGGGAGGTCATCGGCGATCTTCATCGATCCCCTTCTTCGTACATGCCTGGCGCGGTGTCCGAACGTCATGGCGAAGGGAAGGCGGAAGCGGTCGTTCTCGGCGAAGGCCCAGCCGCTCGCCATGAGGCCCTCTTTGAGGGCTGCGGCTCCACCTCGGCAGGCGGAGAGAGTGGGCCGCACGGTCTCCCGGCTGCTTCCCTTGGGCGCGTGAGCGCTGTTCACATTGATATCAGACCAACGGAGCCCGTCATCGGTCGGGCTCGTCCTGGGGTACCGGCTGTCCACGTGCTCCGGCGGGGTGCTGGTGGGCGCGAGCGGTCGCGGGGCCGGGGCAGGTCCCAGCCGGTCGGCCCGGCCGTGTCCGCCGCCGGCTGTTGGTCGAAGCCGCGTTCCGCGTGATGGCTCGCGACGGTGTCGCAGCCGCTTCGACGCGAGCCATCACGCAGGAGGCCGGGATGCCCCCACGGAGCGTTCCACTACTGCTTCGGCGGCGAGCAGGACCTCTACCGCACGCTGCTGGCCGCGGGGATCGATGTGGACCTCGACACTCTCTGGGCAGCCGTACGCCTCAGCTGCCGTTCGAGTGTCCGTGATCACCGCGTCGTCCGCCGGTCCTCGTCCCTGGGGGGAGTCCGTGCGGAGGGTATGGCGACGGGCAGGGCCGGAACGCGTTCCGCTGTCGAACCGGCGTGGGCGGCCGATGGCCTCCTGCTTCAGCCTGCGGACGTGGGGACGACGGGCAGGACGATGCGGGAGGGGCGTGCGGCGTCGTGGGCGACCTGTTGGTGGGCCGGACGGGAGTCCGTCTTGCCGTCGAGGAAGCCGGCGGTGTTGAGGTTGCGGTCCCAGCGGGGGAAGTTGCTGGAGGTGACGTGGACGCGTATGCGGTGTCCGGCGAGGAAGACATGGCTCGTCGACCACAGGTCGACGGTGTGCTCGGTGAACTCTCCCGGTGTGGTGACCGACCGCACGATCCCGTCGACGACGTTGCGGGAGACGCCCGCGGTGTCGACGTCGCAGAGCCGGACGACCCAGTCCGTGGTCGGGGCGTCGGTCGCCGCGTGGAGAATCGCGCGGACGCGGCCGGTGACCTCCAGGTCCTCGGTCAGCGGCTCCGTGGTGTGGACGAGGACATCCGGCCGTGCTTCGACGGCGGCCTGATCGAGGGGGCCCGGCCGGAAGTTCTCCGTCATCAGGAGCGCGCCGCCCGTGGTCGGCACGGGGTCGGCGGGGTCGTAGGTGTAGGTCTCGCTCTCCTCACCCGCCTGCGGGAGGGTGAAGGTGAGCGCCCCGTCCGACCGCAGGAACAGGTCCGTGGGGACGGCGCGGGTCAAGGGCCACTCCTGCTCCTCGCGCCACTCGTTCCTGCCCATGACGAAGAGCAGTACCGGGGGCAACTGCGGCCCCGACGGGGTGGTTTCGGGGGTGAGCCACTGCCGGAGCCATGCGCTCTGGATGTCGGTGAGGCTGCCGCGGAACCCGAGGAGTTCCGCGCTCGCCGCCATGCCGAAGTCGACGTCGCCGATCTGGTGACCGTGGTTGACATGTGTCCAGGGGCCCATGATCAGAGTGCTGGGCCGCTCTGCCGCGTGGCTCGCGGTGAAGTTGTCGAGGGTGCCCTGACTGAAGACGTCGTACCAGCCGCCGGTGTGCAGGCTGGGCAGGTCGACTTCGGCTTGGCGTCCCGCGACCCGGCAGGCCGAGCTCCACCCGGGCTCCTGGCGGGAGCGCTCGTAGCCGATGTCCGGTACGCCGTGGCGCCGGAAGGCGGGATGCCGGCCGGCGGGCAGTTCCCGGTATCCGGACGTCGTGGCCATGTCCAGGTCGTGGACCAGCGCCTGGAGCGCCGCCGGGAGTGCGGCCGGGGTGGCGGCGTGCCGGCGCAGGACGGTGTCCACTCCCTGCCGCAAGGACCAGGGCAGCGCGATGCCCAGCTCACGGGCCCCTCCCCGCGCGAAGAGCCCGTCGTCCGGTTCGGAGAAGGTGTCGAGCGGAGCGATCGCTTTCAGCTCGGGCGGACCGGACAGCGCGGCCATCCACTGCGTGTTGCCGAAGTAGCTCTGCCCGAACATGCCGACGCGGCCGTTGGAGCCCGGGAGGGTCGCGGCCCAGCGGACCGTGTCGTAGCCGTCGTCGGCCTCGTGCGTCCACGGGTCCCACGCGCCGTCAGAGGCGAACCGGCCCCGGGTGTCCTGGATCACGACGAGGAATCCCTTGCGAGCCAGGCCCGTCGGGTCGAGAGCGCCGATCAGCATCGGGGTGTTCTTGCCGTACGGGAGACGGGTGAGCAGGACGGGCCATGGTCCGCCTTCCGCGGGCTGATACACATCCGCCCGCAGCACAGTGCCGTCGCGCATGGTGGCGGGAACGTCGTAGCGGGCCGTCACGTCGTGCATGTACCGGTTCCTTCTGTCGCGCCGAGTCGAGGAATTCCGGACTCTCGCAGGCCGCATCACGCCCCGGCACCCCCGAAATAGGGGTGGCGCGACCGGAGACGGGTGAGCCCCACGGGGCACCAGGACGGCCTTGCCCAGTGGGCCCGTGTCCCTGAGATGTACTCGGAGAGCGCGAGGTTCGCCTCGGCCCGCGAAGGCACGACCGCGGACGCATGCCGTCGTGATCGGCATCCACAGCTGCTCCGGGAGGGTGTTGATCCTTGCGGGATCCGGCGCGAAAAGACTGACAGTCGCACAAATCCCCGACAGGCCCCATGGACGCCTCAACACCCGCACGCACCAAGCAAGTCGCTGGCTTGATGGACGTGTACGGGGCGCGCCGCGTGGAGCCGCCCCGGCGCGGGCTCACCTCTGCCGGTTCGGCCTTGCGCATCAGTCGCTCGCCCTGCTTCTGTCCGACCCGGGAGCCGTCGCGCTTCAGGACGCGTGGACGCGCGGCGAGCCGTGGATCCCGCGCCGGAATCGGTGTCGATCTGCCGGATCGGGCAGCCGTCTTTTCTCGGGCGCCTGCTCCTGTACGTCATCCTCGGAGCTGACGCACAGCCATACCTGAGAGCTGCCAGGCCCGTTCGGGCGTCGGCTTCAGGTAGTCGGTCATTCGGCTGATACGCGGAGAGGGGTACGGGCCGGACGATGAAGGGAGTTCCCGGTTGGATACGCCGCAGGCGTGCATCTGGCCGTCCGCGTCCTCGATCGGTGCAAGACCTCGTGACCACAGTGCAGTCCGCGACCCGCACTCCTGCTCTCGCCGCCCGTGCTACCGGCCTGTCCAAGGTCTATGGGCAGGGAGATACCCGGGTGGTCGCTCTCGACCGGGTCAGCGTCGGCTTCGAGCAGGCCTGGTTCACGGCGGTCATGGGGCCGTCCGGGTCCGGCAAGTCCACGCTGATGCACTGAGTGGCCGGACTGGACAGCTTCTCCTCCGGCTCGGTCAGCGTCGGAGACAAGGAGTGGCTGGACACCGTCATCGGGATGGTCGGCCTGTCGGACCGGCTCATGCACCGCCCCGCCCAGCTCTCGGGCGGCCAGCAGCAGCGTGTCGCTGTCGCCCGGGCGCTCGCGTCCAAGACGCCGGCGGGCCAGGGGGGCGCTCCATCGTTCTTGTGAGTTGGGCCCTCCCCCGCACGTTCCACCGGCACTCGTACTGACCACGGCGTCACGGCGACGGTGCATGCTCGTTCAGGTGGTCGACGATCAGGCTGGTGAGGACCTCGGGAGCTTCGTCGGGGACCCAGTGACCGATGCCGTGGAGTGCGTGGAACGAGTAGGGGCCGCTCACCCATTCTCCCGTGGCCCGGGCTGCGGTGGACCCGAGGGCGATGTCCTCGGTGCCCCAGACGTAGAGCGTGGGTACCTGGATCTTTCCGACGGCGGCGTCGGGCCGGTCGGCTCGGTAGTAGTTGAGGGCCGCGCTCAGCGCACCGGGTTCGGAGAGGCGTTGGACGTATGCGTCGATGTGACGGTCGGGAACCTTGCCCTGGTACAGGGAACGCAGGAGCGCGGCGTCGTCTGACAGGAAGCGGGCCTCCGTGTCGGGGCTGCGCCAGTCCTGTTGGTACTGGGAGCGGCGGCGCTGATCGGCGTCGACGCGATGTGCCTCGGCCAGCGCGCTGGGATGCGGCGTCGACACAGCCGTGAGGGTGCGCAGTCGCCCGGGGTGCCGGGCCGCCGTCCACCAGGCGATGGCGCCGCCCCAGTCGTGTCCGACGAGGTCGAAGCGGTCCCAGGCCAGTGAGTCGGCCACCGCGAGAACGTCCCCGACGAGTTCACCTACCCCGTACGCGTCGGCGCGCATCGGGCGTACGCCTGGCGAATAGCCGCGGGTGTCGGGCGCGACCGCGCGGAAGCCACGGTCGCCCAGCGCGGTCAGGTACTCCTCCCAGAGCATGGCCGTCTGGGGAAAGCCGTGCAGGAGCAGGACGGGGCGCCCGTCGGCGGGCCCCGCCGCGATCGCGTCGAAGGTGCCGGAAGCCGACCGGATCTCAAGGTGTTCTGTCATGGTGTGTCCATTTCAGGAAGGCGGGCGGCATGCCGTGGCGCTGCGGGTGCCCACTGCAAGGGCCGGTCGTGCCTCATCGCGCGTCGGCGGGCGGGTCCGCGAGGCCGATGATCCAGGCGCACCACTGCGTATCGGCGCGCCGTTCGGGCAGGTCGAGCACGGTGGAGACGGTCAGGACGAGACCGGTGGCCAGGAAGGAACGCACCTGCATAGGGTCGGCGCCCGTCAGGCGGGTGATGGTCTGCTGGAGGTCGAGCTGCCGCGCCCGTACCGACTCCTGGACCACCGGGTCGCCTGCGGCGGCGTAGGCTTGCAACAGGACGGGGCCGACGCTGGGCCGGCTCTGCAAGAGGTGCCGGTAGGCGTCACCGAGCGCGCTGAGCGTCGGTTCGGTGCTCTCGAACGTGGCCTCGATCCTGTCGTAGGCCGCGTGCACGACCTGAAGGAACAGATCACGCTTCGAGCCGAACATCTGCACGATCCGGGGATGCGAGATCCCGACCCGGGCGGCGATCGCCTCGATCCCTGCCCCCGACAGTCCCCTGAGGGCGAACTCCGCGTCGGCCGCTTCCATGATCTCGGCCCGCCGTACCGCCGCAGGCTTGCGCGTGCGGCCCGGCTCGGTCACTGCCCGGTGTCCGCGCGCTCGAGCTGGCTCAGGACGTAGCGGTAGTCGTACAGGCATCGGTAGGCGTGGATCAGCCCGTCCTCTCCCAGCTCCAGCCGGTCGTCGCCGTGGAACTCGACGCGCTGGTCCGTGCCGGCCAGGGTTCCCGAGAAGTGCCACGCCACCAGTACGGCCCGCCGTGTCGCCTCCCCGTACAGCCCCATCCGCGTGAACGAGTAGTCGGGAAAGGCGTGGGCCATCCGCGTCACGAAGTCGCGGATGTTGTCCGGGCCGTGCGCCGTCTCGCCGAGCGCCGGCTCGTCGTACACCAGGTCTTCGGCGCACAACGCTGCCGCGGCGTCGCCGTCGTGCTCGTTCCAGGCCCGCTGCCATCGATCGCAGAACGCCTCAAGGGCCTTGATGTCTGTTGCGGCCACTTCGGCCACCGTCGTAACCATGCTGATAACTTACAGGTAAGTAAGAAGAGGCGGCAAGGGCCGGCCCCCGCCCGCGTGAAAGGGCAAGCCCTCTGCACCCGTACCTGCCCGCCCGGACGTACCGCAGAGCGGGCAGGTACGGCAACCCTGGACGCCGGGGGTACGAGAGGGGACGTATGCGGGCGCGGCAGAGCGGTGACGAGCAGGAGAGGCAACCGCGGGGAGCCGCGCACGCCGTACGGCCGCAGGCCGCGGCCCCGATGCTCGGGCTCCAGCCGCTCATCGGGAACGCGGCGGTCTCCCGCATCGTCGAACAGCGCCGCACCGCACCGGCGATCCAGCGCGTCACCGAGGACGAACTGCACCAGCACCCGCCGGGCCCCTCCCTGCGGGTACGCGGCCCCCGCCGCTCCTTCTCGGGCGGGCGCACCCCGAACACGCTGACGGCCGCCGAATGGCAGAGCCTGCCCCAGGCCACCCGGAACGCCAGCACCAAGGAGCGCCTGGACATCGGCGTCGACCCGCAGACGCTCCAGGAGACCGACCCGCAGCTCCACCAGAGCCTCGGCAACCTCAACAGACTCGCGCCCGGCGTGCCCTGGGCGGCCGGACGCAACGCGGTCCTCGAAGGCATCGGCCGCGCCGACCCCGCCACGGCCGGCCACTGGAACCAGCAGGACGCCCGCGACACACAACTCGGCCTCGACGCACGGGCCGTACGCGACGCGTACACGGAGACCCCGGCGGACCGTCAGCAGCGCCACCAGGACGTGGACAACGCCCTGGCCGGCGCCGCCACCCCGGACGCGATGGGCGACCTGACCGCCCTGCTCGCCCAGTACGAGGGCGTGGCCATCGGCGGACCCCACTCCGGGGCGCGGATCTGGGAGTTCCTGATCACCAACATGGCGGCCATCCGGGCAGCCGGCGTCAGCACCCTCTACCTGGAGAGCATCCGCGAGGACGGCTACCAGCCACAGGTCGACGCGTACCTCGCGAGCGGCACCATGAGCCCCGAACTCCAGGCGTTCGTCACCCGCTACGACGGCAGCATGAACCTGCCCCCGGCGGCCGGACTGCAAGCCACGCTCGCCGCCGCCCAGACACACGGCATGCGCGTCAAGGGCGTGGACGGCCGCCCGGCCCGCCGTCCGGCGATGTCGGCGACCACCCTCTTCGAACGCGCCGCCGCCATGAACACGTACGCCTCCCAGGCCGTCACCCGCGACCGCCGCGATCCGGCCGCGGCAGGCGGCTACCTCATGGAACTCGGCGCCGCACACACCGGGATGCACGCGGGCCCGTCCCAGGACACGACCGTGCGCGGCGCGCCGTTCCAGCAGGACGAGGGCTTCCCCGGCATCGACGACCTCCTGGGCATCCCGGCCGTCGGCTACGAGGCCGACGACCGCTTCCGCCGCCTGCCCAACCCCTGAAACGGCGGAACCTCTCGTCCTGCCCGGCGGCAGACCGCGGCACCCCACCGGACGCGCCAACAAGGTGCCGGAAAAGCTGGAGGGCGTGGAGCTGGGGAGGGCCCGGAGCGCTTGTTACGGTCCGGTCCTCCGCCCAGTCAGCCACTCCTGGGAGCCACCGCCATGAAGACCAGTGAGATGAGCACCCCCCACAACCTCGCGCGGGCCGGTGCGCGATGACCACGGCGCAACGCCCCCGGTCGCTCGCCGGCTCCGCGCTGACCCTCGACAGCGACCTGATGCCGCTCAGCCGCTTCCACGACTGGTTCGCCGAACGCGCGGCGGCCCACCGGTTCACCGTCGGCCGGATCCCGTTCGCCGAACTGGACGGCTGGTCGTTCGCGCCGGACACCGGCAACCTCGCCCACGACAGCGGCCGGTTCTTCACCGTCGAGGGACTGCACGTGCGAACCGACCGCACCTGGATCTCCAGCTGGGTCCAGCCGATCATCGTGCAGCCGGAGATCGGGGTGCTGGGCATCCTGGCCAAGGAGTTCGACGGCGTCCACCACTTCCTCATGCAGGCCAAGATGGAGCCCGGCAACATCAACGGGCTTCAGCTCTCCCCGACCGTCCAGGCCACCCGCAGCAACTACACGGGCGTCCACGGCGGGCGGCCCATCAAGTACCTCCCCTACTTCCGCCGGCCCCGGCGCGGCCGGGTCCTCGCCGACGTCCTCCAGTCCGAACAGGGCGCCTGGTTCCTGCACAAACGCAACCGCAACATGATCGTCGAGACCGACGAGGACGTCCCCCTCGACGACGACTTCTGCTGGCTGACCCTCGCCCAGATCCGCCGCCTGCTGCGCGTCCCGAACCTGGTGAACATGGACGCGCGCACCGTCCTGTCCTGCATCCCGCCGTACCTCGACCGCGGAAGCAGCCCGCCGAGGTCGCCGTTCGCCGGCTCGCTCCACGAATCCACCGCGCGCGGAGCCGAGGGCGTGCACGGCGGGGGAGACATCCTCAGCTGGCTCACCGAGGTACGCGCCCAGCGCGAACTCGTCCAGCGGCGCGTCCCGCTGGACCACGCCGCCGAGGGCGGCTGGATACGCGAGGACGACCGGAGCACCCACCGCGACGGCCTGTACTTCGACGTCGTCGCCGTCGAGGTGCAGGCCACCAGCCGCGAGGTGGGCTCCTGGACCCAGCCGCTGTTCGCCCCCCTCGAAGCGGGCCTGCTCGCCCTGCTGGTCAAACAGGTCGACGGGGTCCTGCACGCCCTGGTCGAGGCCCGTACGGACGCCGGGCTCCTCAACGTCGCCGAACTCGCCCCCACCGTGCAGTGCCAGCCGGCCAACTACCGCGGCGTACCGCCCGAACACCGCCCCAGGTTCCTCGACCACGTCCTGTCGGTCGCGCCGGAACAGATCCGCTTCGACGTCCTCCAGTCCGAGGAGGGCGGGCGCTTCCACCACGCCCAGAACCGCTACCTGATCGTCGAGGTCGGCGACGAGTTCCCGCTCGACGTCCCCGAGGAGTACCGCTGGCTCACCGTCGACCAGCTCGGCGACCTCCTCCAGCACAGCAACTACCTCAACGTCGAACTGCGCAGCTGCGTCGCCTGCCTGCACGCCCTGCGCAGCGGAGGACCGGCATGACCGCCCTGCGGTTCGGGGTGCTCGGCTGCGCCGACATCGCCGTGCGCAAGATGATCCCCGCCCTCCTGGACCACGCGGACCACGCGACCCTGACCGCCGTGGCCAGCCGGGACGCCGCGAAGGCCGAACGGCTCGCCGCCCGCCACGGCTGTACGGCGGTCACCGGGTACGAGGCTCTCCTGGACCGCGCCGACATCGACGCCGTGTACGTCCCCCTCCCCGCGACGCTGCACGCCGAGTGGATCGAACGCGCCCTGCGCGCGGGCAAGCACGTCCTCGCCGAGAAGCCGCTGTGCGCCGACGCCCCCACGGCGGCCCGCCTCTTCGCCCTCGCCCGCCAGCGCGGACTGCTGCTGTTCGAGAACGTCATGTTCCTCCACCACAGCCAGCACACCGCCGTCACCGAGGCGCTCGCCGACGGCACGATCGGCGAACTGCGCGCCTTCACCGGCACGTTCACGATCCCCCCGAAACCCCCGGGCGACATCCGCACCCTGCCCGTCGGCGGCGGCATGCTCCTGGAGGCCGGCATCTACCCGCTCCGGGCCGCCCAGCACTTCCTGGGCCCCGGCCTCACCGTCACCGGCGCCGTCCTGCGCCGTCGCGCCGGGGTCGTCCTCTCGGGCGCGATCCTGCTGAGCGACGCGACCGGCGTGCCCGCGCACGTGACGTTCGGGATGGAGCACGCCTACCGCGCCTCCTACGAACTCGCGGGCACCACCGGCCGGCTGGGCCTCGACCGGGCGTTCACCCCGCCGGAGACGTACCAGCCCGTGCTCCGGGTCCGGCGGCAGGACCACTTCGAGGAACGGACCCTGCCCGCCGACCACCAGTTCGCCAACGTGGTCCGCGTCTTCACCGACGCCGTGCGGCGCGGTGACGGCCTCACCGCGTACGCGGACGCCTCCGTGCGGCAGGCGGCCCTGGTCGACGAGGTGCTCGACCGGGCGGAGGTCGTCGAGGTGTGAGCGGGCGGCGGGAGGTCCGAGGTGTACGGAATCGGCGCCGAGTGTGCCGTTATGACGATTACACGTGTCATATCGGGTCGTACTTTGTCGATCAGCCACATCGAAGCGCGAGTTCCAGCCACTAGATTGATCTCTGCCTCGCCGAGAAGAGCCCAGGGCACAACTCCCGTGCTCCCACAGCGACAGCACCCCCCACGCCTCCACCCGAGGCATTCTGTCCGCCGCCGGAAAGCACAAGCCGCCCGGCAGCCCCCCATCAAGTGGAAAGCGCACGCATCCCATGAACCTGCTTCGGCGTTTCGGGCCCGGCATCGCCCTGTCCGCGATGACGGTCGTGCTGGGTACTCCGGCCCTCGCCGCCGCCCACGATGCGACGTCCGTGAAGGACGCCACGTACTACATCTCGCTCGGTGACTCCGTCGCCTCCGGCTACCAGCCGGACGTCGACAAGGACACCCGCACCGCCTACACCGACCAGCTCTACACGCAGCTCAAGCAGCGCGACCCCGGCCTGAAGCACATACGCCTGGGCTGCACCGGCGAGACGACCAAGACGCTGATCAACGGCGGCGTGTGCCGTTACCCGAAGGCGAAGTCCCAGCTGGACGCCGCGCTCAAGGCCATGGCCCAGCACCGCGGCAAGGTCGCCCTGGTGACGCTCACCGTGGGCGCCAACGACATCAAGGCGTGCGTCGGCCCGGCCGGCGCCCTCGACGCGCAGTGCCTGAACCGGACGCGCGCGACCATGGGCAAGAACATCGCCCAGATCACGGCCGCGCTGCGCAAGGCGGGCACGAAGAACACCCGGTTCGTCGGCTCGACGTACTACAACCCGTTCCTGGCGACCTGGCTGCTGGGCCCGGCGGGCCAGAAGTCCGCCAAGGACTCCGCGCCCCTGGTCAAGGCCGCCAACACGGGCATCTCGCAGGTGTTCACGTCCACCGGCTTCCAGGTCGCGGACGTCGCCGGCGCGTACTTCTCGGACGACTTCGCCACCCAGGTCGACACGCCCGCCTTCGGGAAGGTGCCGCGCAACGTCGCCACGGTCTGCAAGCTCACCTGGGTCTGCACCCCGAAGACGGACCCGCACCCCAACGCCGACGGGCACAAGGTGATCGCCGGGGCGTTCGCCGCGGTGCTCGCCAAGTCCAAGCCCGCCGCGCCGGCCACCACCGGCGAGGCGGCGGCGGTGCCCGCGAGCGCCAAGGGCGCCAACCAGCCGAGCGCCGACGGGCAGGAACTCGCCGAGACCGGCTCGTCCAGCAGCACCCCCCTCGTCGCGGGCGCGGGCCTCGCGGTCGTCGCGGCCGGCGGCGGCGCGGCCTACTTCGCGCGCCGGCGCCGCGCGGGGGCGCAGGCCTGACCGAGGTGTGAGGTGGGGGCCGCGCGCGGCGACGCGGGCGGCCCCCCCCGGCGGGGGAGGCCAAACCCCGGACCCCCGTGAGCACCACCAGGGGGCCGGCCCCT
>NZ_JARAYJ010000072.1:0-17546 GCF_033794345.1 Streptomyces niveiscabiei | reverse complement strand
CCCGCCTGCGCGTAGGTCCCCTCGCCCACCCGGCCCACGGGAAGGACCTGGGCATCCGGACGCCGCGCCCGCCTGTGCGGGGCGCGCGCGGCGTCGGGGGCGGGGGGGGGGGGGGGGGGGGGGGGGGGCCCCGGCCCCCCCCCCCCCCCCCCCCCCCCCCCCCCCCCCGGCCCGTGACACCGCGTCGATTATAGTTGGCTGCCGACCAGTCAACGCAGGAGTTACAGGATGTCCCCGCGCAGCGCATCGGTCAATGAGGAATTGCGCAGACGTTCCCGCGAGCGGCTGCTGCTGGCAGCGCTGGAGCTGGTCGGTGAGCGCGGGTACGACGCGACGACGCTCGGGGACATCGCGGACCGGGCCGGGTCGGCGCGTGGGCTGGTGTCGTACTACTTCCCGGGCAAGCGTCAGCTCGTGCAGTCGGCCGTGCACCGGCTCATGCACCGGACCTTGCAGGAGGCGCTGGAGAGCGAGCCGTGCGTCGAGGAGGGCGCGGAGCGGATGGCGCGGGCGATCGACGCGGTGCTGGGGCTGGCGCGGGACCGTACCGTGCTGATGCGCCAGCACATGGCGGGGATGCTGGAGACGGCCGGGTTCGTGCAGTGTCCCGAGCAGCGGCGGCTGGCGGAGCTGCTGCGCGACACGGTCGCCCGGCACGGCTCGCGGGACGTGGACGCCGACTACCCGATGCTGCGCGCGCAGTTGATGGGCGCGGTGTACGGGATGGTGCTGCCGAACGTGCCGTTGACGCTGGAGACGCTGCGGGCGGAGCTGTTCGCGCGGTACGGGCTGGGGTGGGAGCAGGGGTTCCCGCCGGACGCCGAGGCGCCCGGCGGGGTGCGCGACCTGGATCTGTCACGCTTCTTCGCGACGGATCACCAGCCGAAGTAGTCCGGCTGCGTCTGGACGTTGAGCTGGTCGAGCCGGACCCATCTGGCGGGGTCCGTGCGACGGTCGTCGATCCTGAGGACGTCGAAGCCGTTGCTGATGTCGTTCGAGTAGATGTAGCCGTTGTAGTAGTACGCGGACCACGAGCCGCCGCTGGTCAGGGTCGTGGCATTGTCGGGGCCGCGCTCGAAGTAGGCGATCTCCCTGGGCCGGCTGGAGTCGGTGAACTCCCAGACGGAGACGCCCCCTTGGTACCAGGCCTGGACCATGATGTCGCGGCCCTTGACCGGGATGAGCGAGCCGTTGTGGGCGACGCAGTTCTCGGTGCTCGCCTGGTGGCGGGGGATCTTGTAGTAGCTGCGGAAGGCGAGCTTGCGCTTCTCGCCCTTGCCGACGATGTCGTAGATGCCGTCGGCGCCGCGGTTCGGGCCGATCTCGGCGTTGCAGGTGGCCGCCCCGCCGCCGCCCAACTCGTCGGTGAACACGACCTTGTCGGCCTTCTGGTTGAAGGTCGCCGAGTGCCAGAACGCGAAGTTGACGTTGTCCTGGACCTGGTCGATGATCTTCGGCCGCTCCGGGTCCTTGATGGACATCAGGATGCCGTCGCCCATGCAGGCGCCGGCCGCGAGGTCCAGCTCGGGCAGGGCGGTGAGGTCGTGGCAGCCGGTGGTCTTGGCGACGCCGGGGTTGGCGGGCGAGCCGGGGTTGCCGCCGCCGTCGGGGCCCTCACCGGGGAAGAGCACGGTGAAGTTCAACAGGGCCGCTTTTTCCGGGGCGTTGCGGGGGACCTTGATGATGGAGATGCCGTCGTGCGGGGGCTGGCAGTCCGGGTAGGCCGCGTTCGGCGAGTACGAGGAGACGTAGAGGTAGATGTTCCTGCGCTCGGGCACCAGGGTGTGGGTGTGCGAGCCGCAGGGGGTCTCCACGGCGGCGATGTACTCGGGGTTGCGCTTGTCGCTGATGTCGAAGATCTTCATGCCCTCCCAGGACGACTTCTCGGTCGCCGGCTGGGTGGTGGAGTTGCAACTGGCGTCGCTGCGCGAGGAGTCGGTGGACAGGAACAGCAGGTCGCCCTCGACGGTGACGTCGTTCTGCGAGCCGGGGCACAGCACCTGGGAGACGGTCCTCGGGGCCCGCGGGTTGCTGATGTCGTAGATCCGGAAGCCGTCGTAGTTCCCGGCGAACGCGTACCTGCCCTGGAAGGCGAGGTCGGAGTTCTTGTCCCGCAGGACGTCCTTGGGGACGTTCGCCAGGTGCTTGATGTTGGCCGAGTGGACGATCTCGCCGACGCCGGGTATCTCCCCGGCGGCTATCGCCTCGGCGACCTCGGTGCGGTCGCTCTGGGACACCTTGCGCTCCGCGGCGGGCGAGTCCCCGGGGTCGGGGATCGCGAGCGCCGGGGCGGCGGTCAGCAGCGTGGCCAGCAGGCCGGTCACACCGGCCAGAACTCCCAGTCGTCTGCGCCGTGTTCGGGGCTCCTTCAACAGGATCACTGTGTCCTCCCTCGTCGCCGTTCCTCGCGGAACGGTTCACAGTCCCCCGAAGTATCGTCTTAGTCATGCCCACACCAACAGATGGCAACAAGGTCGTCACATAACTTTTCGATCGGCGGGGCACAGATCCGTGCTAGGACGGTCACAGCCGTTCCGACTCACCGGCAACAGGAGGTTGTTGTGCGCTCACGCCGCACGTCCGTGGTCGCCGCCGCGCTGGTGGCGCTCGCTCTGGCCGGCTGCGACTCGGGGGCGGACGACGAGCCGAAGGCGGTGCGCAGCGGGGGGCCGACGGTGCTGGTGCCGGGGCTGCCGGGAGAAGCGAACCGGACGATGTCCGCGGAGGAGGCGGCCGGGCACCGGGCGCAGGACGACTCGCCGAACACGGCGGACGTGTCGTACGCGCAGATGATGATCGTCCATCACGCGCAGGCGCTGGAGATGACCGCGCTCGCCCCGGGCCGCGCCGGTTCCGCGGCCGTGAAGGGGCTCGCGGAGCGGATCGCGGCGGCGCAGAAGCCCGAGATCGAGATGATGCGGGACTGGCTGACGTCGCACGGGAAACCCCAGCGGGCGCAGGGCCATTCGGGTCACGCGGCGATGCCGGGGATGGCGACGGACGCGCAGCTCGCCGAGTTGCGCGGCGCGAAGGGCGCGGCGTTCGACAAGCTCTTCCTCACCCTGATGATCGCCCACCACGAGGGGGCGATCACCATGGCGACGGACGTCAAGGCGCAGGGGAACAACATCCAGGCGGAGGAGATGGCGGACGACGTCGTCGCCCAACAGGCCAGTGAGATCGCCCGGATGCGCACGATGCTCCAGTGAGCGGCGTCAACTGCCGTTCTCAGCGCTTGACATGACGTGGTGTCAGGAATCCGGCGTCGCGTGCCTGTGCGATGAGCCGCAGGGAACGGCGCCTGCTGTGACCGGTCGCGTCCATCACCGCGAGGACCGGGTCGGCGCCCTGCTCCTGCGCGGCCCGGTACTCCTGGGCGACGAGGCGGCGGCCCTCGGCGCCGCGCGGCCAGGACGGGCGGGCGCGGCTCGGGCCGGGGTGCCCTGACTCCTCGTCCTCCTCTCCGCCGCACATCTCGAAGAGGGGGCCCTCGATCCAGTCGGCGAGGACGGTCAGGTCGATGAGGGACAGCGCGGGCTGGGCCCTGACGTCCTCGATGGAGACGCCGCCGTCGCAGACCACCGCGAGGACCTCGACCCATGCCCGGTCGGGGAAGGCCAGGCGGACGGTGTACCAGGCGGTCGCGCCGCCCCTCTCCCGCACTTCCCACGCGGGCCACACGGACACCTCGGCGTCCTCGGCGGGGCGATCAGAAAGATTAAGAAAAGATGCTTCTAGCACACACGCAACGTAACCGCATCATCACATTCCATACGAAAAGACACGCACACCGGTCCGCCCCGGCACCCTGACAGCGCAGCACGCCCGGTGTCATCCTGGAGACCTGCCCCGCGTGAGGAGTTGCGCGTGCTGCGAGTCGCCGTCGTCGGTTCCGGGCCGAGCGGGGTCTACACCGCCCAGTCCCTGGTGGAGCGCGATCCCGAGGTCCTCGTCGACGTCCTGGACCGCCTGCCGTGCCCGTACGGCCTGGTCCGCTACGGCGTCGCCCCCGACCACGAGAAGATCAAGTCCCTCCAGCACAGTCTGCGGACGGTCCTGGAGCACGACCGGGTCCGCTTCCTCGGCGGCGTCGAGGTCGGCCCGTCCGGTGTGACGGTCGTACGACTGCGCCAGTTGTACGACGCGGTCGTGTACTGCGTCGGCGCGGCGGCCGACCGGCGGCTCGGGATCGACGGGGAGGAGCTGCCGGGCAGCTGGTCGGCGACGGAGTTCGTGTCCTGGTACAGCGCGCACCCCGACGCCGTCGCCGGCGGCTTCGTGGCCGGCGTCCGCTCGGCGGTCGTGATCGGGGTGGGGAACGTCGCGGTGGACGTGACGCGCATCCTGGCGCGCGGCGCGGCCGAGCTGAGCCCGACCGACATGCCCCAGTCGGCGCTGCTCGCGCTCGCGGACAGCGGGGTGCGCGAGGTGCACATGGTGGGCCGGCGCGGCCCTTCGCAGGCGCGGTTCACGACGAAGGAGCTGCGGGAGCTGGGGAGTCTGCCGGGGGTCGATGTCGCGGTGGACGAGCGGGAGTTGGTGCTCGATCCGGGGTACGCCGATCCGTCCGGGCTGGCGGCGGCGCAGCGGCGGAACGTGGCGGCGCTGCGGGGGTGGGCCGCCTGCGGCGCGGGGGCGGCGGGCCGCCGTATCCGGCTGCGGTTCTTCCTGCGGCCGGTCGCGCTGCTGCCCGACGAGCGGGGGCGGGTGGGGGCCGTGCGGTTCGAGCGGACGCGGCCCGACGGGCGCGGCGGGGTGCGGGGGACGGGTGAATTCGAGGAGATCCGGGCCGAGTTGGTGCTGCGGTCGGTCGGGTATCGCGGGGTGCCGCCGGCGGGGCTGCCGTTCGACGAGGCGCTCGGGACGGTACCGCATACGGCCGGGCGGGTGCTGCGGGACGGGGTGGTGTCGCCGGGCGAGTATGTGACGGGGTGGATCAAGCGGGGGCCGACGGGGGTGATCGGGACGAACCGGCCGTGCGCGAAGGAGACCGTACTGTCCCTGCTGGCCGATGTGACGGATCGTCAACTCCCTGATCCGTTGCCGCTGTTGAGGTCCGGCGGGGTGGAGCCGGTGGGGTGGGAGGGGTGGCGGGCGATCGAGCGGGCGGAGGCCGCGTGGGGTGCGTCGCTCGGGCGGGGCGTGGTGAAGCTGCCGGACTGGGCGGCGCTGCGGGCGGCGGTGGCCCTCGACGCCTGACGCACGGGACACCGGCACCTGACGCACGGGATACAGAGCGGCAACACCCCGGAAATCAACAATCTGTTCACCCGTCTTACGGTCACATCCTGTCGCTTTCCGTCCCCTTCCGCTCAGGAGCGCCCATGACCGTCCACCCCGTCGACGAGGTGCCGCCGATACGCCACCTGGCCGCCTTCGGCCTCCAGCACGTCCTCGCGATGTACGCGGGCGCGGTCGCCGTCCCGCTGATCGTGGGCGGCGCGATGAAGCTCTCGGCGGCCGACCTGGCGTACCTGATCACCGCCGACCTCCTGGTGTGCGGGGTCGCGACGCTGATCCAGTGCGTGGGGTTCTGGCGGTTCGGGGTGCGGCTGCCGATCATGCAGGGCTGTACGTTCGCGGCGGTGTCGCCGATGGTGCTGATCGGGACGACGGGTGGCGGACTCCCCGCGATCTACGGCTCGGTGATCGTCGCGGGGCTCGCGATCGTGCTGCTGGCACCGGTGTTCGGGAAGCTGCTGCGGTTCTTCCCGCCGCTGGTGACCGGGACGGTGATCCTGGTCATCGGTCTGTCGCTGCTGCCGGTGGCGGGCAACTGGGCGGCGGGCGGGGTGGGTTCGGCGGACTTCGGGGCGCCGAAGAACATCGGGCTGGCCGCGTTCGTCCTCGCCGTCGTCCTGGTCGTCCAGCGGTTCGCGCCGCCTTTCCTGAGCCGGATCGCGGTGCTCGCCGGGATCGCCGTGGGGCTCGCGGTCGCCGTCCCGTTCGGGTTCACGGACTTCGGCGGGGTCGGGGACGCGGACTGGGTCGGGATCAGTACGCCGTTCCACTTCGGGGCGCCGGTGTTCGAGGCGTCGGCGATCATCTCCATGCTGGTCGTGGCCGTGGTGACGATGACCGAGACGACCGGTGACCTGATCGCGGTCGGCGAGCTCACCGGCCGTGAGGTGAAGGAGGGTTCGCTCGCGGACGGGCTGCGCGCCGACGGCCTGTCGACCGTCCTCGGCGGGGTGTTCAACACGTTCCCGTACACGGCGTACGCGCAGAACGTGGGGCTGGTCGGGATGACGCGGGTGCGCAGCCGGTGGGTCGTGGCGGCGGCGGGCGGCATGCTCGTCGTCCTCGGGCTGCTGCCCAAGCTGGGCGCGGTGGTCGCCGCCGTACCGGCGCCCGTGCTGGGCGGGGCGGGGCTCGCGATGTTCGGGACGGTCGCCGCGAGCGGTCTGCGCACGCTCGCCGGGGTGGACTTCCGCGACAACCACAACCTGACCGTCGTCGCCGTGTCGGTCGCGGTGGGGCTGCTGCCGGTCGGGGTGCCGACGGTCTACGCGAAGTTCCCCGACTGGTTCCAGACGGTCATGAACAGCGGGATCAGCGCGGGGTGCCTCACGGCGATCGTCCTCAACCTGCTCTTCAACCACCTTCCGGCGAGGGCGGGTTCACCGGTCGCGGCGCGGGCGGACGGCTGACGCGCGGCGGCCGAAGCCGGGAAGTCACCGAACCTCCCGGCTCCTTGACGCCCTGTCAACTCTACGAACAGGCCGTGCCGTTGAGCGTGAAGGCGCTCGGCGCCGCCGAGTTGCCGGTGTGGCTGGCCTGATAGCCCACGGTCACGGACGCACCGGGCGCGAGCGCCGCGTTGTACGTCACGTTCGTGGCCGTCACCGCGCCGGAGACGGGCGCGTACGTCGCTCCCCAGCCGTTGGTGATGGTCTGGCCGGCGGGGAGGGTGAAGCCGAGCCGCCAGCCGTTGATCGCGGCGGTCGCGGTGTTGGTGATGGTCACGGCGTTGGTCAGGCCGGTGTTCCAGGCGCTGACGCTGGAGGTCACCTTGCAGGGGCCGGTCGGCGGGTTGGGGGTGCCGGGGTCGGGGGTGAGGCCGAAGAAGGTGAGGACGCGGGCGCCCATGCCGGCGGCGTACACGTTGTGGCCGGTCTGGATGCTGATCGCCTCGACGGGGGCCTGGTTGCCGGTGGAGCCGTAGCGGGTGCGGGTCCAGCCGTTCGGCGCGTCAGTGGCGGACGGGGTCTGGGTCAGGCCGTGGACGTTGGTCCACTGCTTGATCTCCTCGCCGAAGTTGGGGTAGCGCAGGACGTCGTCCTGGGTGCCGTGCCACAGCTGCATGCGCGGCCGGGGGCCGGTGTAGCCGGGGTAGGCGCCGCGCACGAGGTCGCCCCACGCCTGCGGGGTGCGGATGATCGTGCCGTTCGCGCAGTCGCTGTTCCACTCGGAGCCGTTGGTGGTGGCGAAGCAGGCGAAGGGGACGCCCGCGAAGGCGGCGCCGGCCGCGAAGACGTCCGGGTAGTCGCCGAGCAGGACGTTCGTCATCATCGCGCCGGACGACATGCCGGTGACAAAGATCTTGCTGGTGTCCGCCGCGTAGTTGGCGACCGCCCAGTCGACCATCGACTTGATGCCGACGGGGTCGCTGCCGCCGCCGCGCTTGAGGGCCTGCGGTGAGGCGACGTCCCAGCACTTGCTGGCGCGGGTCACCGACGGGTACACGACGACGAAGCCGTACTGGTCGGCGAGGGACCTGTACTCGCTGCCGTTGTACATGTCGGTCGCGGAGCCGCCGCACCAGTGCACGGCGACGATGACCGCCGGGTGCGCGCTGACGTTGGCCGGGGCGTACGCCCACATGCGGAGGTTGCTGGGGTTGGCGCCGAAGCCGGTGACCTCGGTGAAGGTCGCGGGCGGCACGGGCGCCGCGGAGGCGGGCGGCGGGGCTAGGAACAGCGCCGCCAGCAGCACGGCGACCGCTGTGAGCGCCGAACGCAGCGCCGTGCGGGGGGTGTTGGGGCTGGACACGGGTCGGTCCCTTCTGGTCACGGCTCGGGGACGGGTCAGCGGGCACCCGAAACGCATGGTGGCATGGGCACGCCACCCCATGGAAGCGCTCCCACGGTTCTTTCGGGACTTTCGGAGCGGCTGGATCCGTTCTGCGCGAGGCGTTGACCAGAAAGCGCTTGCCCTCTACGTTCCGTTCAGTGATGTGACCGAGCTGCTCCCCAGTTCCCCCCAAAGGTCGCATCACGCCCAGAGAAGCGTTCAACATCACGTATTTCGTTCAAGGACATGTACGTCCATGTCCTCGTGAAGGGACGCCCCCCATGCATACGCATCCCCTGTCCCGCAGGACCGCACAGGCATCGCTTGCAGCGGCACTGACCGCCGCGCTCGCCGTCACCCTCCCCCACCCCGCCGGGGCGGCGGACCCCTCGCCCGTCGGGTTCGGCGCCGGCACGACCGGCGGCGGCAGCGCCTCGGCGGTCACCGTCTCGACCCTGGCCGCGTTCAAGTCGGCCGTGACCGGCTCCGCTTCGAAGGTCGTCCGCGTCAACGGCCTGATCACGCTGAGCGGTCAGGTCGACGTCGGGTCCAACACGACGGTCCTGGGCGTCGGTTCGTCCTCCGGGTTCACCGGTGGCGGCCTGCGGCTGAAGAACGTCACGAACGTCATGATCCGCAACCTCGCCATCAGCAAGCCGCTGGCTCCCGCCGACGGCATCGAGGTGCAGCGCTCGACGAAGGTGTGGATCGACCACAACTCCTTCTCCGCCGACCGCGATCACGACAAGGACCACTACGACGGGCTGCTCGACATCAACCACGGCTCGGACTTCGTCACCGTGTCCTGGAACACCTTCAAGGACCACTTCAAGGGCTCGCTCGTCGGGCACAGCGACAAGAACTCCGCCGAGGACACCGGGCACTTGAGGGTGACGTACCACCACAACCTGTTCAGCGACGTGTACTCACGGATCCCCAGCCTGCGGTTCGGGACCGGCCACTTCTACGACAACTACATCACCGGCGCGGACACCGGCGTGCACTCGCGGATGGGCGCGCAGATGCTCGTCGAGAACAACGTCTTCCGGAACACGAAGATCGCGGTGACGACGAGTCAGAGCAGTGACGTCGACGGGTTCGCGAACCTGCGCGGCAACGACCTCGGGGGCGCGGCGACGGAGGTGTCACGGACCGGGTCGTTCACGGCGCCGTACGGGTACACGGCGGAGCCCGCGTCGTCGGTGGTGGCGTCGGTGTCGGCGGGCGCCGGGGCCGGGAAGCTCTGACGTCTCCTGCCCGGTGGCGGCTCCCTCGAAAGTTTCCCCACGCAAGTTTCCCCACGAAGCGCCTCCGTGGCGGCGCTTCTCTCCCCAACAGGAAGAAGGCATACGGGACATGACCTCCTTAGCGCGCGCAGCGGGCGGTGGCCTCGCCGCCCTCTCGCTCTCATTTGGCATGATCATGACTAGTGGTGCGGCGTCCCCCGTGCAGGCGGCGACCTGGCCGTCGGCCAACGGCAGTCAGGCCGTCACCTCGACGATCCCGGTCTCCGGCACCAAGGACTACGGGATGAAGCGGCTCTACGGCAGCGGCGACCTCGGCACCGGCGGGCAGAACGAGGACCAGGACCCGATCCTCGAACTCGCCGCCGGGGCCGTCCTGAAGAACGTCATCATCGGGGCGCCCGCCGCCGACGGCATCCACTGCAAGGGCGCCTGCACGCTCCAGAACGTCTGGTGGGAGGACGTCGGCGAGGACGCGGCGACCTTCCGGGGCTCGTCCTCCTCCAACGTCTACACCGTCTCCGGCGGCGGCGCGCGCTCCGCCAGCGACAAGGTGTTCCAGTTCAACGGCGCCGGGACGCTCAACGTGTCCAACTTCGCCGTCCAGAACTTCGGCACCTTCGTGCGGTCCTGCGGCAACTGCTCCACGCAGTACAAGCGGACGATCAACCTCAACACCATCGAGGCGACGTACTCGGGCGGGCGGCTCGTCGGCATCAACACCAACTACGGCGACAGCGCGACCCTGCGGCGCGTCACCGTCGTCGGCGACAGCGGCCGCAAGATCGTGCCCTGCCAGAAGTACATCGGCAACAACACGGGCAAGGAACCGACGACCAACGGCTCCGGCCCGGACAGCACGTACTGCAAGTACGCGACGTCGGACATCACGTACCGGTAGCCCCCACGGCCCCCCACGGGACACCCGGCCGCCCGCAGCGCACCCGCACGACGCTGCGCGCGGCCGGGGTTCGGGGTTTCGGGGGGAGGTGAGGGGGTTTCCGGGCCTGCGGCTTGGCGCATCGCTCTGGGCCTGCGGCTCGGCGCACTACTCCGGGCCTGCTGCTAGGAGCACCGCTCCGGCCCGCCGCGCTTGCCGCGCCCGCCTCGCCCCGCCGCACCTCGCCTCACCGCGCCGCGCCGCGCCGCGCCGCGACCAGGGTCGGCACGAGCTCAGCACCGTACCGTCCACGGCGGGCGCCTCTGCGCGTGCGCCCTCACTCCGCCCGTCGCGCTCCCTCCGCCTCCCGGCTTCGCCCCGCGCCCGGCGCGATGCCGGTGTCCCGTTCGCCGGCGAGGCGGGTCGCGAACTCCTTCCGGTAGTCGGCGTAGGCCCTGCGCAGGGCCTCGCCCGGCCAGCCCGGGGGAAGGAGGTCGGGTGGGAGGACGGGGTCGGAGAGGAGGTGGCGGACCACTGCGGCGAAGGCGGTGAAGCGGGCGGCGGGGGTCGTGGAGCGGTCGGTGTGGCGGAGGAGGGCCGTGCCGGTGGCCTTCCACTCCCTCAACGGCCAGAGGGTCGCCGCGAGTTCCCGGGGCGGGGTCGTCGGGCGTGTCGTGAAGTGGTGGGTCAGGTGGGACACGTGGTCGGGCCAGGGGCGCAGGAGAGTCGCCGGGCGCAGCCAGACGCCCTCGCGGAGTTCCGCCAGGCGCAGGGCCGCGAGGTCGGAGCGGAGTTCCGCTCGTTCCGCCGCCGGGCGGCCCGTCGTCGTGATGACGGCCATCTCCCAGTCGCCGGTCCACGCGCGCGTGCGCGGGTGCAGCGCCTCGTCCTGGCGCCGGCGGCGTTCGAGGAGGCGGTCGCTGAGGCCGTACACCGCGTCCGCGCAGCGCAGGTCTCCGGCGGCGGTCATGCGGCTGAGGGCGGCGCGGAGGGTGGAGCCGCCGATGCCGAACGGCTCGACGAGGCGGACGAGTTCCCGCACCGGCAGTTCGGGCGGCTGCGCGCCGAGCAGCAGGCTCAGGACGACCGACCGGGCGGACAGCGGCCGTAGCCCCGTCTCCGCCGAAACCTCGCTGCGCATGGGCACGTACTCTACGGCTCACTCCTTCGTGTTGCACTATTGCGACAGTCGCAGCCAAGGCGCAACATGGAGGGCATGTCATCGACGCCCGCTCCGTACGCCACGCACGACGTCACGAACCAGCCGCCGCCCCTCGCCCCCTACGACGCCGCCGCGGACCCCGCCCTCCTGGAGGGTCTGCGCCGCGAGGGCGCGGCGTGGGCCGAGGCCGACGTCCGCGCGCTGGGCCGCCGCGCGGGCGGCGTCGAGGCGCAGGAGTGGGGCGAGCTGGCCAACCGCCACGAACCGGTCCTGCGCACGCACGACCGCTACGGCCACCGCGTCGACGAGGTCGACTTCCACCCGAGCTGGCACTCCCTGATGGACGTCGCCGTCTCCGCGGGCCTCGCGGGCTCCGCGTGGGCGGACGACCGCCCCGGCGCGCACGTCGCGCGCACGGCGGGCGGCCTCGTGTGGAACCACACCGAGGCGGGCCACGGCTGCCCGGTCTCGATGACGTACGCCGCCGTCCCGGCCCTGCGCCATCAGCCGGACCTCGCGAAGGTGTACGAACCGCTGCTCACCGCGCGCGCGTACGAACCCGGCCTGCGGGTGCCGACGGACAAGCGCGGCATCCTCGCGGGGATGGGCATGACCGAGAAGCAGGGCGGCTCGGACGTGCGGACGAACACGACGACGGCCGCGCCGACCGCCGAGCCCGGCGTGTACGTCCTGCGCGGGCACAAGTGGTTCACGTCGGCCCCCATGTGCGACGTCTTCCTCGTGCTGGCCCAGGCGCCGGACGGCCTGTCCTGCTTCCTCGTCCCGCGCGTCCTGCCCGACGGCACCCGCAACCCGTTCCGCATCCAGCGCCTCAAGGACAAGCTCGGCAACCGCTCCAACGCGTCCTCGGAGCCCGAGTTCGACGGCACGGCAGGCTGGCTGGTCGGGCCCGAGGGGCAGGGCGTGAAGACCATCATCGACATGGTCAACTGCACGCGCCTGGACTGCGTGATGGCGACGGCGGCCCTGATGCGCAAGACCCTCGTCGAGGCCGGCCACCACGTCCGCCACCGCACCGCGTTCGGCGCGCGCCTGCTGGACCAGCCCCTGATGCGCAACGTCCTCGCCGACCTCGCGCTCGAATCCGAGGCCGCGACGACGCTCACCCTGCGCCTCGCGGGCGCCGCCGACCGCGCCGCACGCGGGGACGCCGGTGAGCGGGCCTTCCGCCGTATCGCCACCGCCGTCGGCAAGTACTGGGTCACCAAGCGCGGGCCCGCGTTCACCGCCGAGGCCCTGGAGTGCCTCGGCGGCAACGGGTACGTCGAGGACTCCGGCATGCCCCGCCACTACCGGGAAGCGCCTCTGCTGTCCATCTGGGAGGGCTCCGGCAACGTCAACGCGCTCGACGTCCTGCGCGCGCTGACCCGCGATCCGGCGACCGCCGAGGCGTACGAGGCGGAACTCGCCCTCTCGCACGGGGCGGACGGCCGACTCGACGCCGCCCACGCGCGCGTACGGCGCCTGGTGGCGACCGCCTCGGAGTCCCAGGCCCGCCGGGTCGTCGAGGCCATGGCCCTCACCCTCCAGGCGTCCCTTCTCGTCCGGCACGCCCCTGCCGCCGTCGCCGACGCGTTCTGCGCCAGCCGGCTCGACGGGGACCGGGGGCACTCCTTCGGCACCCTCCCCGACTCCGCCGACCTCGCCGCGATCCTCGACCGGGCGCTCCCCGAAGGGCTCTGACGTCCCGTTCCCTGTGAGTCACCCCTCGACTCCGCATCGTTGTCAGTGACGTGGTGCACACTCGTGATCAGGTGGCACGTCTGACACACCGTCCGGGGGAGGACCAGGTGTTCACGGGGATCGACGAGGTCGACTGGACCTCACTGCGACACGCACACGGCGACGCCGGGGACGTACCCGGATGGCTGCGGGCGCTGGCTTCCGAGGAGCGGGGCGAGCGGGAAGCGGCGCTGGACGCGCTGTACGGGGCGGTGCTTCACGAGGGCGGGGTGTACGACGCGACGCTGGCGGCGGTGCCGTTCCTGCTGGCGGTGGCCGCGCGGGAGGGCGGCGGGGACCGGGCGGGGGTACTGGAGCTGCTGTCGAGCATCGGGGAGGAGGGGGGCGAGCCGGGTGGGGCGGGCTCGGAAGGTGGCTCGGGTGCGGCGGCCGTGCGTGCGGGGGCCGAGTCGTTCGTCGCGCTCACCCTCGATTCCGATCCCGCCGTCCGGCGTGCCGCCGTCACCGCGGTGGTGCGGTTTCTGGACGACCCCTCGCGGGTGCTGCCCCTCCTGAGCCGGCGGCTGCGCTTCGAGCGGGACGACGACGCGCTGATCGCCGTCACCGAGGCCGTCGGACTCTTCGTGCGGCGGCATCCCGCGCACGCGGGCGAGGCTATCGCCCTCCTCACCACGCACCTCCTCGCGCCCAACCCGCCCGTCCTGCGCCTCGCCGTCCTCGGCCAACTCGCCGCGCACGCGCCCGACCGGCTACCGCCCGACCTGGTCGCCCTCACGGCACGGCTCCTCCAGGAACGGTCGTCGCAGGCGCCGCGCGCGTACGAATCGCCGGGCGCGGAGCAGACCCTCACGGGACGGTTGCACCGGCTGCGGCCGTCCGACGAACAGGGCGCGCGTCTGATGCGTACGCTCCACACCACCCTCGCCGACGACGTCCCCACCCGGACCGCCCTCCTTCAGGCCCACCTCCGCCTCCCCTCCCCCACGGACCGCTGCAACGCCGTCCTCCTGTGCGCCGGGTTCATCCGGGAGTGGCGCGGGGACCACTCGGGGCTCGTCACGCTGATCGGGGAGCAACTGGTGGCCGGGGAGGGACGGTTGCGGGACGCGGCGGTGTCGGTGCTCGGGGGGCTGTACGGGGTGGGGGCGCCTGCTGCGGACCGGCTGTACTCGCTGGTGGCGGGGCGGCCCGAGGGGTGGGTCGAGAGGTGGAGGGCCGGAGCGCGAGGGTTGGGCGGTTCCGCAGGGTCCGGTGGGGTGGCCCCCGGCGGCGAGGTGGTGCCGGGTGGTCCACGTGGTTCGGCCGGGTTCGGAGGGGAAGGGGGCGGGTCTGGTGGGCCGGTGGTTTCCGGAGGGGGCGCCGAGGGGGCCTTCGGTGGCGGGAGGCGGGGAGTCGTCGTGATCGGAGGGGCGTTGCTGGCGTTGGCCCGGTGCGGGGATCGGCGGGCTGTGGGGGTGCTGGAGGAGGTGTTGGGGGACGGGGAGCTGCCGCGTCATGCCGTGTCCCTGGTGCCGTGCCTGGGGGCGGGGGCCGCCGCGCTCGCGCCTGCGGTGCGGCGGCACCTGGAGGTGGTGCCGCTTGAGGGGGCCGAGGCGGGGGACCTTGTCCGCGGGTTGCTCGTCGCGGTCGGGGGGTTGCGGGATCCGGGGGCCGTGCCCGGGGTGGTGCGGGTGCTGGCGAGTGGGGGCGCCGGGCTTGCCGGAGCCGCGTTCGGGGCGCTGGAGGCGATGGGGGGTGCCGCGCGGGAGGCTCTGCCCGTCGTACGGGGCGCGCTGAGCGGCGTGCACAGGGGGGCCGCGGCGGCGGCGCTCTGGGCGATCGAGCCGGACGTATCCCTCGTACTCCCGGTGCTGCTCGGCGAGTTGAGCGGCAGCGCCGACCCCCTCCACCGAGCCCGCACAGCCCACCGCCTGTCCCGCCTGGGCCCCGCGGCCCGCCCCGCGCTGCCCCGCCTGCGGCGTCTCATGACCGACTCCCCCGACCCGTGGGAACGCGTCTCGGCGGCCTGCGCGATCACCTCGATCACCGGCGGGGTCGAGAGCGACGCGCACACCGTCCTACGGTCCGCCTGGCAGTCGCGTCCCCACACCCGCGTACACATAGCGACCACCCTGACGACCCTCACCCCCGAAGCCGCCGCGCCTCTCCTCGACCTGGCGGCAACGGAGTTGACCCACCGCCGCCGCCACACGACCGGAGCGAGCGGAGAGGTCATCGTCCGGGACGAGAACCTGCTCGCCCTGTGCCGAAGCCTGACGACACGCCTCTGAGCCTCGGCCTCAGCCTCACACCCCCCGGCCCCGGCCCGACGGCGTCGAACCGAGCCCGCCGGCCGCCCTCTCCCCCGTCCCGGCCCACCACCGGCACAGCCCCCTGGCGACCGCTCCCCGTCCCGGCCGACCCCCGGCACAGCCCTCTGGCGCCCCCGCCCCGACCTCACCCCGTCTGCCGCCTCCCCCACAGCGGATCGAACCGCGCCCAGTCGGCCCCCCACTGGTCCATCCTGCGCCGCTCCAGCCGCCCCCGCAGGAGCCGGCCGGTGATGAAGGGGATCGCCGCCGTGGTGGTGCCCGCGAGGGTGCCGACCAGGGTGGAGCGGAGGCGGGCCTGCGAGGGGGTGGTCGGCTCGGTGACGAGGCGGCCCTGGGCGTCGGTCCAGACCTGGACGTGCGTACCGGCGGAGCTGCCCGCGGGGACGCGGACCTGGCCGGAGTGGGGTATGCCGTCGGGCCCGGGCCAGGTGACCTTGGTCCAGAGCTGCTCCGTACGGGCGGGACTCCGCGGGTCGGCGGACGGCGGCGGCGCCGACTCCGCGAGGGTCCCCTCGACCGTGTGCCACTCCGCGCGCTCGCGCGCGAGCCCCCGTTCCATGCTGTCCGCGGCGGCCCACCCGGCGAGGACCCCGGTCAGGACCGCGAACACCCACGCCCCGAGCAGCACCCACGCCTCGACGACGTCGGAGCGCCGCCTGAGGGGATTGCGCCGCCAGCGCCACAGCAAGACCCTCGGACGCCGGTCGCGCCACAGCCACATCCCCGGACCACGGAACGCCATCGCAGGCTTCCTCCTCTATGAGCGCGCGAACATCCCCCGACCGCACTTCCATACGAAGCGAGCCGCCCGGATGCTCAGGGCGAGTCGTGTGACCCGACGTTCCCACGCGCCCCGCCACCCGCGCAGGCGTCCGCCGGAATGTGGCCGACGAGAGCCGCTCGAATCTCTGTCCGACCCCGCTGACCTGCGGCGACGCGGACTCCGGAGGTGACTGTCAGTGGCGGGGTGCAGACTGGCCGGTGCTGGGACAAAGACGTCGCGGAGGTGACCGGAGATGACCGAGGTACTGCTCGCCGTGGGGACCCGCAAGGGCCTGTTCATCGGGCGCAGAGGGCATGAAGGAGGCGGAGCGGGAAGCGCGGAGTGGGAGTTCGACGAGAGCCCGTACTTCAACGCGCAGGCGATCTACTCGGTCGCCATCGACACCAGGGGCCCGGCACCGCGCCTACTGGCCGGGGGCGACAGCGCGCACTGGGGCCCGTCGGTGTTCCACTCCGACGACCTGGGGCGGACCTGGACGGAACCGGCGAAGCCGGCGGTGAAGTTCCCGCAGGACACGAAGGCGTCGCTGGAGCGCGTCTGGCAGCTGCACCCGGCGGCGGCCGAGCCGGGCGTGGTGTACGCGGGCACGGAACCGGCGGCGCTGTACCGCTCGGAGGACCGCGGCGAGAGCTTCGAGCTGGTCCGGCCGCTGTGGGAGCACCCGACGCGCTCGCAGTGGGTCCCGGGCGGCGGCGGTGAGGGCCTGCACACGGTCCTGACGGACGCCCGCGACCCGCGCGCGGTAACGGTCGCGGTGTCGACGGCGGGCGTGTTCCGCACGACGGACGGCGGGGCAAGCTGGGCGCCGTCCAACTCGGGTGTCTCGGCGGTGTTCCTGCCGGACCCCGACCCGGAGTTCGGCCAGTGCGTGCACAAGGTCTCGCGGGACGCGGCGGACCCGGACCGGCTGTACCTCCAGAACCACTGGGGCGTGTACCGCAGCGACGACGGGGGCGCGCACTGGAAGGACATCGGCGCGGGCCTGCCGTCGACGTTCGGCTTCGCGGTCGCCGCGCACCCGCACCGGGGCGGTACGGCGTACGTCTTCCCGATCACGGCGGACGCCGACCGGGTCCCGGCGGACCGGCGCTGCCGGGTGTTCCGTACGACGGACGCGGGCGAGACGTGGGAGCCGCTGAGCGAGGGCCTCCCGCAGGCCGCGCACTACGGCACGGTGCTGCGGGACGCGCTGTGCACGGACGACGCGGACCCGGCGGGCGTCTACTTCGGCAACCGCAACGGCGAGGTGTTCGCGTCGGCCGACGAGGGCGACACGTGGCGCCAGTTGGCCTCGCACCTGCCGGACGTGCTGTGCGTCCGCGCGGCGGTCGTGGGCTGACGGCCCCCTTCAGCCCCGTTACCTTCTAGACGGCCTCGATCATGAGGCTCCCGGCCTTCTGGCCCGGCATGACTTTTGCCCCCTGTCGACCATGACCCGGGGGGTGGT
>NZ_JARAYJ010000071.1:1872-17772 GCF_033794345.1 Streptomyces niveiscabiei | reverse complement strand
CCGCTCCTGGGCGCCGAGACCCACCAGCACTGGACCGACCGCATCCCCCGCGAAACAGCCGCCGGCCTCCGCGAACGCCACCCCGGCATCCAGGTGACCGGCGAGCACCTCTCCGGCTCGGCCGCCGACGTCCTGGCCCGGGCCTCGAAGGACGCCGAGCTTCTGGTCCTGGGCTCACGCGGACTCGGCGGCATCGGCGGCTTCATGGTCGGCTCCGTCGGCCTGTCCGTGCTGGCCCACGCCCAGCGGCCCGTCGTGTTCGTCAGGGCCCGCTGGCAGGAGGCCCACCGCCCCGTCGTCCTGGGCCTGGACACCGACCACCCGGACAGCGCCCTCATGGACTTCGCCTTCGACGCCGCCACCCGCCGCGCCACCGCTCTGCGCGTGGTGCACGCCTGGAACCCGTCGCCGTACATCGCGTACGGCACCCCCGACAACCCGCCCCTGCACGAGGCCCTCGCGCTGGACGACGCCGAGATGCTGGCGGACGCGGTGCGGCCCTGGCGGCAGAAGTTCCCGGACGTCGAGGTCGTCGAGGAGTCCCTGTACGGCAGCGCCGCCGCGCACCTCGTGGCCGCCGCCCGCGAGGCGTCCCTCGTGGTCGTGGGACGCCGGGGCCGGCGCAGCCCGTTCGGCACGCACATCGGCCACGTCACCCACGCCGTCCTGCACCACTCCCCCGCCCCCGTCGCCGTCGTGTCGCACGGCTGACCCGCAGAGAGGAAACCCCATGAAGGCAGCGGCCGTACGGCCTTGGCGCAGGGCGACGCCCATGGTGCGGGAACCGGTCGTCGTCGGTGTCGACGGCTCCGAGGCGAGCCTGCGGGCCGTGGAGTGGGCGGCCGACGAGGCGGCCCTGCGCGGGGCGCCCCTGCATCTGGTGCACGCCTCGACGTGGCGGCACGACGCCGAGGACGGCTGGAGCCGCGACTGCCGGCTCCTGGAGTCCGCGGCCCACCGCGCGCATCGCCGTGTCCCCGATGTGCGGATCTCCACCGAGGTGGCCGCCGAGGACCCCGAGCGCGCGCTGCTGCGCGCCGCGCGGGACGCCACCGCCCTGGTGCTCGGCAACCGGGACCGCACCGGGCTCGCCGGACTGCTGCGCGGCTCGGTGAGCTCGGCCGTGGCCGCCCGTGCCGAGTGCCCCGTCATCGTCGTCCGCGGTCGTCACGACAGCGCGGCGCACGGCAGGGTCGTGGTCGGTGTCGGCGGGCCGGCGGCGGTGCGGTTCGCGGTGCGTGAGGCCGTGGTGCGGGACTCGGAGCTGGAGGCCGTGCGGACCTGGCGGGCCCCGGCGGGCGAGAACCACGAGCAGCGGGCCTCGGCCGCGCTGGAGAGGGCGCTGCGGCACGCACCCGAGCGGCTGCGGATACGGCGCCGCACCGCCGAGGGGCAGGCCCGCCGGCTCCTGGTGTCCGCGTCTTTCGCGGCCGACCTGCTGGTCGTGGGTACCCGGTCCCGTGCCGGGCGCCTGGGCCTGGTGACCCACCGGGTCCTGCGCGATGCCGCGTGCCCGGTGGCCGTCGTACCCGAGCACCGACGATGACCGAGGAGACTCCCATGCTGCACGACGACGAACTGCGCACCCTGGACGCCCACTGGCGGGCCGCCAACTACCTCGCGGCCGGCCAGATCTACCTCCTGTCCAACCCGCTGCTCACCGAACCCCTCAAGGCCGAGCACATCAAACCCCGCCTGCTGGGCCACTGGGGCACCTCGCCCGGGCTCACCCTCGTGTACACGCACCTCAACCGCGTCATCAAGGCGCGCGGTCTGGACGCGCTGTGCGTGTGGGGTCCGGGGCACGGTGGTCCGGCGGTGCTGGCGGGGTCCTGGCTGGAGGGCAGCTACAGCGAGACGTACCCGGACGTGTCGCGCGACGCGGCCGGGATGGAGCGGCTGTTCCGGCAGTTCTCCTTCCCCGGCGGGGTGCCGAGCCACGTCGCGCCGGAGACGCCGGGCTCGATCCACGAGGGCGGCGAGCTGGGCTACTCCCTGGCGCACGCGTACGGCGCCGCCTTCGACAACCCCGGTCTGCTGGTCGCCTGCGTGATCGGCGACGGCGAGGCGGAGACGGGCCCGCTGGCCGCGTCCTGGCACGCGAACAAGTTCCTCGACCCGGTACACGACGGCGCGGTCCTGCCGATCCTGCACCTCAACGGCTACAAGATCGCCAATCCGACGGTGCTGTCCCGGCTCCCGGAGTCCGAACTCGACGAACTGCTGCGCGGGTACGGCCACGAGCCCCTGTACGTGTCGGGCGACGACCCGGCGCAGGTGCACCGGGCGCTCGCCGACGCCCTGGACCGGGCTCTGGACCTGATCGGCGTCATGCAGAGCACCGCCCGTGTGGACGGGGTCGCCGAGCGCGTGCACTGGCCGATGATCGTGCTGCGCACGCCGAAGGGCTGGACGGGTCCGGCGGAGGTGGACGGCGAGCCGGTCGAGGGCACCTGGCGCGCGCACCAGGTCCCGCTGGCCGGGGTCCGGGAGAACCCGGAGCACCTGCGGCAGTTGGAGGCGTGGCTGCGCTCCTACCGGCCCCAGGAGCTGTTTTGCCCCGACGGGCGTCCGAGCGCCGACGTCCTGGCCTGTGTCCCCGACGGCACGCGCCGTCTCGGCGCCACCCCGCACGCCAACGGCGGCCTCCTCGTACGGGAGCTCCCCCTGCGCGGCCTGGACGAGTTCGCCGTACCCGTCGACAAGCCGGGGACGTCGCTGCACGAACCCACCCGGGTGCTGGGCGACTTCCTCGCCCGGGTCATGCACGACACGCGGCTGCGGCGGGACTTCCGGATCGTGGGGCCCGACGAGACGGCCTCCAACCGGCTCCAGGCCGTGTTCGGGGAGAGCGGCAAGGCGTGGCAGGCCGGGCACCTTCCGGTGGACGAGCATCTCGACCGGCACGGGCGGGTGCTGGAGATCCTCTCCGAACACCTCTGCCAGGGCTGGCTGGAGGGGTATCTGCTGACCGGGCGGCACGGGCTGTTCTCCTGCTACGAGGCGTTCGTGCACATCGTCGACTCGATGGTCAACCAGCACATCAAGTGGCTGCGGACGTCGCGGGAGCTGCCGTGGCGGGCGCCGATCGCCTCGCTCAACTACCTGCTGACGTCGCACGTGTGGCGCCAGGACCACAACGGGTTCTCCCACCAGGACCCCGGCTTCGTCGACCACGTCCTGAACAAGAGCCCCGAGGTCGTGCGGGTCTACCTGCCGCCGGACGCCAACACCCTGCTCTCCGTGGCCGATCACGCCCTGCGCAGCCGCGACTACGTCAATGTGATCGTGGCCGGCAAGCAGCCCTGCTTCGACTGGCTGTCCCTGGACCAGGCCCGCGCCCACTGCGCGCGCGGCGCCGGGATCTGGGAGTGGGCGGGCACGGAGAACGGCGGGGAACCGGACGTCGTCCTCGCCTGCGCGGGCGACGTACCGACCCAGGAGGTGCTGGCCGCCGCCCAGCTGCTGCGCCGCCACCTGCCCTCCCTCGCGGTGCGCGTCGTCAACGTCGTCGACATGACGCGCCTGCTGCCGCGCGAGGAACACCCGCACGGGATGAGCGACTTCGAGTACGACGGCCTGTTCACCGCCGACAAGCCGGTGATCTTCGCCTACCACGGCTACCCGTGGCTCATCCACCGCCTGGCCTACCGCCGCACCGGCCACCGCAACCTGCACGTGCGCGGCTACAAGGAGTCCGGCACCACGACCACCCCGTTCGACATGGTCGTGCGCAACGACCTCGACCGCTACCGGCTCGTCATGGACGTCATCGACCGCGTCCCCGGCCTCTCGGTCCGCGCGGCGGCGCTGCGCCAGACGATGGCCGACGCCCGCACCCGCCACCAGGCGTGGATCCGCGAGCACGGCACCGACCTGCCGGAGGTCGCCGAGTGGACCTGGTCCGCCTGAACGCCCCTGCCACCAGAAGGAGTTCACTGTCATGACCGTACGCGTCGGCATCAACGGCTTCGGCCGGATCGGCCGCACCTACCTGCGCGCGGCCCTGGAGCGCGGCGAGGACGTCGAGATCGTCGCCGTCAACGACATCGCCCCCGCCGCGACCCTCGCCCATCTGCTGGAGTACGACTCGACGTTCGGGCGCCTGGGCCGGGAGGTCGGCCACGACGACCGGTCGATCACCGTGGACGGCCGCCGGATCGCCGTCACCGCCGAACGCGACCCGGCCGCGCTGCGCTGGGGGGAACTGGGCGTGGAACTCGTCGTCGAGTCCACCGGCCGCTTCCGCGACCGCGACAGTGCCGCCCTGCACCTGAAGGCGGGTGCCCGCGGCGTGCTGCTGTCCGCGCCGGGCAAGGGCGTGGACGCGACGATCGTGATGGGCGTCAACGACGGCGCCTACGACCGCGGGCACGACCGGATCGTGTCGGCCGCGTCCTGCACCACGAACTGCGTCGCCCCGATGGTGAAGGTCCTCGACGACGCGTTCGGCGTCGAGCGCGGCATGCTCACCACCGTCCACGGCTACACCAACGACCAGTCGCTGATCGACGGCCCGCACAAGGACCTGCGCCGGGCCCGCTCCGCCGCCCTGAGCATCATCCCGACCGGCACGGGCGCGGCCCGCGCGGTGGGCCTGGTCCTGCCGGAACTCTCCGGGACGCTGGACGGGATCGCGGTGCGGGTACCGGTGGAGGACGGCTCGCTCACCGACCTGACGGCGGTGCTGCACCGCCCGGTGACCCGGGACGAGATCAACGACGCGTTCGAGACGGCGGCCCGGGGCCCGCTGCGGGGCGTGCTGCGCGTCTCGCACGCCCCGATCGTCTCCCGCGACGTGATCGGCGACCCCGCCTCCTGCGTCTTCGACCCCGCCCTGACCCAGGTGGGCGGCGCGCTGGCCAAGGTCTTCGGCTGGTACGACAACGAATGGGGCTACACCAACCGGCTGCTGGACCTCACCCGCCTGATGGCCTGAGCCTTCCCGAAGGAGTACTCCGATGACGGACGACCTGCTCGACCGTGCCCCGGCCCACGCACTGCTCGCGGACGGCACCACGGCGTGCATCCGGCCCGTGCTGCCCGGCGACCACGACCAGGTGGAGGGGCTGTACGAGGAGATGTCGCCGCAGAACCTGCGGCTGAGGTTCTTCTCCCCGTGCCGGCGCTCGGCCGCCCTGGCCGCGGACCGGGCCTGCGCGCCGGGCCGCCCCGGCTACCGGGCCCTGCTCGCCGAGGTGCGCGGGCAGGTCCTCGGGATCGCCGAGTACGACACCGGCGGCGACGGCGACCGGGCGGAGATCTCGATCGCCGTCGCCGAGGGGATCCACGGCCGGGGTGTGGGGACCCTGCTCGTCGAGCACCTGGTGTCGGCGGCCCGCGCGGACGGCGTCACCGTCTTCACGGCGGACGCGCTGAGCGAGAACCGTGAGGTGCTGCGGCTCTTCGCCGACCTGGGCCTGCGCACCACGCGCCGGTTCGAGGGGCCGGAGGTGCGGTGCACGATCCGCCTGGACGAGGACGACGCCTATCTCACGGCCGTCGAGGACCGGGCCCGGCGCGCGGACGTGGCGAGCCTGCGTCCGCTGCTGCGCCCGGAGGCGGTCGCCGTCGTGGGCGCGGGACGCACGCCCGGTTCGGTGGGGCGCGCGGTCCTGCACCACCTGCACACGGGCGGCTTCACCCGCCGCCTGTTCGCCGTGAACCCGAGCGTGACCTCGATCCTCGGCGTGCCGTCGTACCCGTCGGTGAGCGTCCTGCCGAAGACCCCGGACCTGGTGGTCGTGGCGGTCCCCGCGCCGGCGGTCGCGGCGACCGCCGAGGAGTGCGGGAAGGCCGGGGTGCGCGCGCTCGTCGTGGTCTCCGCGGGCCTGGACGCCGGTCAGGCCCGTGACCTGCTGGCCGCCTGCCGGACGTACGGGATGCGGCTGGTCGGCCCCAACTGCCTGGGCATCGTCGACACGGACCCGGCGCTGCGCCTGGACGCCACGTTCGCCGCGCGTCACCCGCTGCCCGGCGCGGCCGGGATCGCCGTGCAGTCCGGCGGGGTGGGCATCGCGCTGCTCGACGGGATGTCGCGGCTGGGCATCGGGGTGTCGTCGTTCGTGTCGCTCGGCGACAAGTACGACGTCAGCGGCAACGACCTGCTCCAGTGGTGGGAGTCCGACGGCCGGACCCGGCTGGCCGTGCTGCACCTGGAGTCGTTCGGCAATCCGCGCGCGTTCTCGCGGACGGCCCGCCGGGTCACCCGGCGCATCCCGGTACTGACCGTGGACGCCGGGCGCACCGACGCGGGCCGGCGGGCCGCCGCCTCGCACACCGCCGCCGCGGCCACCCCCACCATGACCCGGCAGGCCCTGTTCACACAGGCCGGGATCACGGCGACCCGCTCGGTCGGTGAACTCCTGGAGACGGCCGCCCTGTTCCACTCCCAGCCGCTGCCCGAGGGCACCCGGGTCGCGATCGTCACCAACGCGGGCGGGGCCGGGGTGCTGGCCGCCGACGCCTGCACGGAGGCGGGTCTCGCCCTGCCGGTGCTCCCCGATGCGGTGCTGGAGGACCTGCCCGCGGGCGCCACCGCCGGGAACCCGGTCGACGCGACCGCCGCCGTCACCGAGGCCCAGCTCACCGCCTGCGTCGACCGGATCCTGAAGTACGCGGGCGTCGACGCCGTGCTGGTCGCCCTGGTGCCGACGGCGGTGGCCGCCGCGACCGGCGACGACCTGGTGCGCGCCCTCACCTCGGGGCCGGGCCGCCGTCCGAAGCCGGTGCTGGCCGTGCGCCTCGAACAGGACGTGCCGGTGGGGCTGCTGCCCGCCGACGGGGGCGGCACCGTCCCCTCGTACGCCGAACCGCAGGCGGCGGCGCGGGCGTTGGCGCACGCGGCCGGCCGGGCGGCGTGGCTGGCGCGGCCCGCCGGGGCCGTACCGGACCTCGACGGCGTCGACACCCGGCGCGCCCGCGCCGTGGCCGGCGCCTGGCTGACCGCCCACCCCGAGGGGGGCTGGCTCGATCCGCGGACCTGCGCCGAACTGCTGGCCTGCTACGGCGTGCCGCAGATCCCGTGGGCCTGGGCCGAGACCGAGGACGCGGCGGTGTGCGCGGCGGAGCGGCTGCGCGGGACCGACGGCCGGGTCGTCCTCAAGGCGCACTGGCCTGGTCTCGTCCACAAGAGCGCGCAGGGCGCCGTACGGCTCGATCTGCGCGGCGACACGCAGGTGCGGAGCGCGTTCCGCGACCTCCAGGAACGTTTCGAGGGGCAGCTGACGGGGGTTGTGGTGCAGGCGCTGGCGGGCCGGGGCACCGAACTGTTCGCCGGTGTCGTCCAGGACGGGGTCTTCGGGCCGCTCGTCCTGTTCGGCCTCGGCGGTACGGCGACGGAGGTCCTCGCCGACCACGCGGCCCGCCTCGCCCCCCTCACCGACCACGACGTGCACGACCTCATGACGACCCCGCGCTGCGCACCCCTGCTGTTCGGCGCGGACGGCGGCGGCCCGCTGGCCCTGGAGGACCTGGAGCAGCTCCTGCTGCGGCTCTCCCGGATGGCCTGCGACCTGCCGCAGCTCGCCGAGGCCGACTTCAACCCGGTCCACGCCACGCCGGACGGCGCCACCGTCCTCGACGCCCGGGTACGGCTGCTGCCGCACCGGGTCCACGACCCCTACCTGCGCCGACTGAGGTGAAGCGATGAAGCACGACAAGGTACTTCGGGTGGTGTTCGAGACGGACCTGTCGGCCCGGCCGACGCGGGGAACACGGTGAGAGGAGAGGGATCACCATGACTGTGCTGGTCGCCTACGGCACCGCCAACGGTTCGACGGCACGCCTCGCCGAGGCGGTCGCCGAGGCCCTGCGCGAACGGGGGCTGACCGTCGAGGTCCGTCCGGCCTCGTCCGTCAGCGGTGTGGCCCCGTACGAGGCCGTCGTGGTCGGCGGGGCACTGTACGCGGGGCGCTGGCACCGTGACGCCCGGCGTTTCGTCCGCAGGCACCGCCGTGCGCTGGCCGGGCGGCCCATGTGGCTGTTCAGCAGTGGTCCGCTCGACGCGTCGGCCGGTGAGCGGGACATTCCGCCCGTGGCCGGTGTCCGGCGGGCGATGGCCTCGCTGGACGCGCGCGGACACGTCACCTTCGGCGGATGCCTGGAGGAGGGCGCGCGGGGCTGGGTGGCCGGGCGGATCCTCGCGGCCGGGAAGGGCGGGGACTTCCGGGACTTCGACGCCGTCAGGGAGTGGGCGGAGCGGATCGCCGGGGACCTGGCGAAGACCTGAGCACGCGGGAGGCCCGGCGACTCCCCGCGCTCAGCCCTCGTACGCCGGCACGACCGCGACCGGGCGGCCCGACTCCCGCAGCAGGGCCCGTACGACGCTGCCGGGCGGGCCGCCGACCACGTACAGGGCGGCACGCGCGCGGTGATGGAGGAGCGCCTCGGCCGGGGAGAGCAGGAGGACGTCCTCCAGGACGGGGACCTCGGGGTGTTTCGCCCGCCAGGGCCGCAGCGCGTCGGCGAGGACCTGCACCTCGTGGTCCTCCCACTCGGCCCGGTCCTCCTCCGGCACGGCGAAGGGCAGCGCGGCGGCCTCGGGAGGCAGCGCCCAGGCATGTACGGCGCACAGGCGCGCGCCCCGCAGCCGGGCGCTGTCGAAGGCGAACGCGAGGGCGGGGTCCGAGGGTTCGCGGGCGTCGATGCCGAGGACGACGTCGGTGCGGTGCGGGGTGGCGGCGTACCCGTCGGGGACCAGGACGACGGGGCCGGGCACGGTGTCGAGGAGCGTCACGGCACGGGTCTCCCCGACGGTCACGACGGCGGCGCGTGTCGCGGGGGCGTCCGGTGTACGGAGGGGTAACTCGCGGAGGGCGGCCTCCCGTTCGGCCCAGTCGGCGGCGGCCCGGCCGGTCTCGGAGGTGTCGGTGCGGGCGAGGACGACGACGGGTTCCATGGCGGTCCGCCTTCCGGTACGAGGGGTCGGTGGGCGTGTCCCAGCGTGCCGGGGCGTGGGCACGGGCGCAGGGGGCCGAACGTCCCGTGCGGGGAGGCTTCCGGACCGTTCCCGTATCGCGGCCCGCTCCTCCATGCCCCTGTCATCCCGTCCGGTGCCCCCACAACGGACCGACCACGTCCCACTCCCGCCCCCAGCCCTCGATCCGCCGTCGGTCGAGCCGCCAGCGGGCGAGGCGGCCCGCCCCGTACAGGGCGCCGGCGAGGCCGAAGGCGGCGCCGGCTCCCAGGGTCGCGGACTCGACGGCGGACTCCAGTTCGTCCGGCGGCTCGGTCCTGAGGCGGCCCTGGGTGTCCTGCCAGACCACGACCGTGGCCCCGGCCCGCTGTCCGGCGTCGACCAGGGTCCGGCCGGTACGCTCGGAGCCGTCCGGGGCGCTCCAGCGGACCACCGCCGAGCGCCGGTCGCTCGCGGCCCCGCCGACGCCCGCGCTCTCGGGCACGTCGTCGAGGAGGACCGCCCGCACGGGGTGCCGCTGTTCCCGCTGCCGGGCGAACATCTCGTCGGCGGCGTGGGCCGTCATCGTGCCGACGGCGGTGCCGGCCGCCACGATCAGCAGCCAGACGGCCAGGACGAGCCATGCCTCGGTGATGTCGTCGGGGCGGCGCAGCGGGTTGTTCCGCCACCGCCACAGCCGTTTCCTCGCGTGCCGGGTTCCACGCATCGGGCCGCACCTCCTCCGGGTCGTGGTGACGTTTCGAAGGTGGCAGTCCGCGGCGGGCCCGCGCAGGGGCCGAAGAGGCGTTCCTGCGGGACGACCCTCCCTGGGAAGGGGGCCGTTCAGCCCTTACCCGACCGGCTCGGGGCACGTCTCGAACGCGCCGACGAGTCCGGCGTGCCGCAGCAGTCGGGTGAGGGCCTCTCCGGGTGCGGCCAGCCGCAGCCTGCCGCCGCTCGCGCGGACCCGGTTGCGGGCGCGGCACAGCAGGCCGAGCCCGCAGCAGTCGACGAAGGTCACGGACCGCAGGTCCAGCACCACGTCCGGCCGCGAACCGGTGGTGAGGTCGTCCACGGCGGGACCGATGCCTATCACCGCGAGCAGGTCGAGCTCTCCGCGGAGGGTGACCACGGTCGTACCGTCATCGGTCCGAGCCGCGTACAACGTCGCGGACCTCGTGTGCGTGTCGTCCATGACGGGAAGCCAAGCCGAGGAGGCACGGAGCCGGAAAGGGCCGTTCGAACCACGCGCCCTGTGTTCGACAGGGTCCGAACGGCCTATGCACGGTCGCCGACGATCTCCCAGCGATTACGAGCAAGGTGAGGGGCGAGTCACGCTGGGGTCAGCAGGTCTGCGTGGCCCGTTCGCCGGAGGTAGTCGATCACCGCGTCACGGCTCTTCTCCAGGCACACGATCCTGTTCTCCACGACGCGCAGCTCGCGGGCGAGTTCCGCTGCCAGGGTCTGGGTGCACGCGCCTGCCGCGTCCTGGTTGGAGGGAGCCTCGATGTCCAGGACGATCTTGATCATCCTCGTCGACAGACCAGCTTCGACGAGCGCCCGGACGTGACGCGCGTGCTCGACCTGGCCCTCGGAGTAGTCGCGGTAACCGTTGGCCGACCGCGACAGCTCGATCCCCACCTCCCGGGACATCCTCATCATCGGAGCCGGGGAGCTCGGCATGCCCGTCATCCGCAACGTCGTGCGGCGAGCGAAGGACGTGGAGGGCTCGTCCGTCAGCGTGCTCCTGCGGGCGGGCGCCATCGCGTCCACGGCACCCGACAAGCAGCGCGACGTCGCTGAGATCAAGAACCTGGGCGTGAGGATCGTCGAAGGCGACCTCGTGAATAACACCCTCGACGAGCTCGCCTCCCTCTTCGCCGACTACGACACGGTCATCGGATGCACGGGCATCACCGCCGGCCTCGAAACCCCCATGAAGGTCGCCCAGGCCGCCCTCCAGGCGAGGGTCCCGCGGTACTTCCCGTGGCAGTTCGGCGTCGACTTCGACATCATCGGCCGAGGAAGCCCGCAGGACATCTTCGACTCCCAGCTGGACGTCCGCGACCTGCTCCGGTCCCAGGACCGGACCGAGTGGGTCATCATCTCCACCGGCATGTTCATGAACTACCTCTTCGAGCCCGGCTCGGGCATGGTGGACCTGCCCGGCGACACCGTCAACGCCCTGGGAAGTCTCGACACGGCGGTCACCGTGACGACGCCCGAAGACATCGGCGCCCTGACCGCGGACATCCTCTTCGCCGAACCTCGCATCCGCGACGAGATCGTCTACCTCGCCGGTGACACCATCACCTACGGCGAGCTGGCCGAGACGCTCGAGACCGTGCTGGGGCGTCCGTTCCGCCGTGTGGTGTGGACGGTTCCGTCGCTGCTCGACGAACTGGCCGCCGACCCGGACAACATGACGCGGAAGTACCGGGCGGTCTTCGCGCAGGGCCGCGGCGTCGCGTGGGCGAAGGACGACACCTACAACGCGCGCCACGCGATCCCCGTGACCGACCTCCGCCAGTGGGTCAAGGAGAACCTCGCCGGCTGACGCGTCCCCAGCCCCTGCGCGCGGGCGGCATCGGATGGTCCGGATCGCGGCCGGTTTCCGACACCACGACCGCGTGGCCGTCCGACGACTGCCCGCGCGGCTCGACTTGGTGCGCTATCGGACCTTCGGGGGGGCTGCTGAGCCTGCTGCTCGCGGGCTCCTCGCCCGGTTCGCCGAGCACCGCTTCATTTCGGCGAAAGAGGAAGCGGGACGTGGCGGCCGACCCGGAGAAGGCGGGCCCGTTGATCCGACGGGCGTTCGAGGGGGCCTGACCTGCCGGAGTTCGGGCTCAAGGCGGGAAGAAGACGACCGCTCGGATTCGGCCCGGAGATCAAGGACGACCGTCTGGGCGTGCTCTCCCAGGACGAACTGCCGGTCCTTGCCCAAGCCTTCGTCGGTGCCTTCCCGGAACCGCTTGAGGTGGAGGGAGAGGCCGAACGCGGGGTCCACGAGCTCGGCAACGATGTTGTGCGGCCCCGGCTGTCACCCGGCCCCCTGTCCTCGGATGTGGGAGGAGCGCGGCACCAGCCGTACCGCATCAGCGGCGGCGCCCCGGCAGCCGTCGACCAGCGGACGGCATCGGCTGGGCCTCGCGGGAAGGAAGCAAGGGGACCGAAGCGTCATAGCGTCCTGGCCCGAGCATGCTCGGTGACGTCCTGTCGTACGCGGGCCCGGTAGCGCAGCGGCGACTCGCCGACGACGCGTTTGAACGCCGTGCTGAAGGCACTCTCCGAGCCGTAGCCCAACTCCTCGGCGAGCGCCGCGACGCGGACGTCGCCGTCCTGGAGCGCCCGCTGGGCGAGCAGCATGCGCCACCGTCCCAGGTAGGTCAGCGGTGGCACACCGGCCGCTTCCCGGAACCGCTCGGCAAAGGTCGTCCGGGACATCGCGGCGGCCCGCGCCAGTTCCGCGAGCCCCCAGGGGTACCCGGGGTGGCCGTGCAGCAGGTCGAGGGCGGGGCGCAGACGTTCGTCGACGAGCAGCCGCAGCCAGCCGGAGGGCAGCGCGGACTGGCCGGCACAGGACCGCAGCAACTCCAGCAGGAAGAGCTGGCTGTACTGCCGGACCGCGAAGGCCGAGCCGGGCCGCTGCACGGTCGCCTCGTCGAACAGGCGCAGCAGGGCGGCGAGGAGCCGGTCGTCGTCGCCGGCCGATCTGATGTGCGCCAGGGGCGGCAGCGATTCGAGAAGGAGCGTGCTTCCGGCCGCGTTCGGACACACGCTGCCGCCGATCACGATGTCGTCGGCGTCGCGGTCCGCGGACGTGAAGCGGTCGGTGGAGAAGTCGGATTCCGGCCGCACCTCCTGGCGGGGTTCCGGGCCGGCCTCGAACGCGAGCCAGGAGCGCCCGGCGAGGATCGCCACGTCACCCGCCACGAGGTCGACCGGTTCGTCGATCCCGTCGGTGGTCAGGCGGGCCCGGCCGCTGACGAGCGCGAAGAACTTGACCGGGGCGGAGAGCGGTGCGCGCGTCCACCATCCGCCCCGAGCCGCGATGCCGCCCGTGATGACGCCGCGGATCTCGACCAGATCGAGCGCTTCGGAGAGTCGGTCGGTGACCATACCCGTACTCTCGCTCAAAAAATCGGGACTCTCAAGTATTCATCGTCCGGCCACCCCGCGCCAGGCTGGTGGCAGCAGCTCGCAGACGTACCTCAGGAGAGAACATGCGTTACCGCGTCCTCGGCAGGACCGGGATCAAGGTGAGCCCCTACGCTCTCGGCGCCATGATGTTCGGTGCCGTCGGCAACCCCGACCACGACGACTGCGTCCGCATCATCCACCGGGCCCTGGACGCCGGCATCAACCTCGTCGACACGTCCGACGCGTACGGGCACGGCGAGTCGGAGGAGATCGTCGGCCGGGCGCTGAAGGGCCGGCGGGCCGACGTGGTGCTCGCGACCAAGGCCCGCAGGCCGATGAGCGACGAGCCGAACCACCAGGGCGCGTCCCGGCGCTGGCTGGTGCGCGCGCTGGAGGACTCGCTGCGGCGCCTCGACACCGACCATGTGGACATCTACCAGATTCACCGCCCGGACCCCGACACCGATATCGAGGAGACGCTCGGGGCTCTCACCGACCTGCAACGAGCCGGAAAGATCCGCACCTTCGGCACCTCGTGCATGCCGGCCTCCGACCTCGTCCGCGCCCACTGGGTCGCCGAGCGGCGCGGTCTCGCCCGGCCGCGTACCGAGCAGCCGGTGTACTCGATCCTCGACCGGGGCATCGAGCGCGAGGTGCTCCCGGTGGCGCAGGAGTTCGGCATGGGCACCCTGGTCTGGTCGCCGCTCGGCGGCGGGCTGCTGACCGGGCGCTACCGCAAGGGCCGGCAGGCCGCGACGCACCGCTCCTCGAACTACGACTTCTCGCATCTGAAGGACGAACGGCGGCTCGACGCCGTCGAACAGCTCATCCCGCTCGCCGAAGAGGCGGGCATGCCGCTCACCCATCTGGCCCTGGGCTTCGTGCTCGCCCACCCCGGCGTCACCTCCGCGCTCCTCGGACCGCGGTCCATGGCGCAGCTGGACGATCTGCTCGCGGGCTCCGGGGTCACGCTCCCGGACGACGTCCTGGACCGGATCGACGCCATCGCGCCGCCCGGCACGGACACGGGCACACTCGACGTGGCCCACCAGCCGCCGGCCGTCCTCCAGCGGGAACTGAGGCGTCGGCCTCCGGTCGAACGCGCGGCGGCGTGACGGCACCGTGCGGTTGGCCTGCGTTTGATCTGACGGAGGGTGCCGCGTCACGGCACCCGTGTCCTGGAAGGATGATCCATGTCTGATGCTCCGTTGCCAGAGGCCGCCCTGGCCTTTCTCCGGAAGCCGAACCCGGCCGTCATGGCGACGGTCACGTCGAAAGGCCGCCCTGTATCGGTGGCGACCTGGTACCTCATCGAGGACGACGGACTTCTCATGCTGTGCATGAACGCCGACCGCGCCCGCCTGAAACATCTGCGGGACAACGGCCATGTGTCGCTGACCGTGCTGGGAGCGGACGACTTCGGCACGCATGTGTCTGTCCAGGGACATGTGGTGTCCATCAAGCCTGACGAGGGATTCGCCGACATCGACCGACTCTCCAGGCGCTTCCTCGGCAAGGACTACCCGGCCAGAGAGGACCCGCTCGTGACGGTCCACGTGGCGATCGACCGATGGTTCGGCTGGTCCGGAGGTCGTCTCCTTCAGCTCTGAGGGAGGGCCTCTCACCTGGGACGACAGGGCATGCCGAGGGCCCGTACACCGCCGAGTGTGAGGCATCTTTCCCGTGAAAAGCCGTAGCGGATCCTCCCCGCGTGTTCAGGTATCGGGTGACTCCAGCGGGGTGGTTTCCCGAGCCGGCGAGGTGCTGCTGGCCCTTGCCCACGTGGTCGTTCCTGGCGGGAAGGGACCTGTCCCCACCATGCGTATTACACCGAGACCGCACACTTCAGGGCCGCCCTTCCGCTGCCCACCGACCCCGCACGAGCACGATGGATCGACAGGGGGACCTGTCCACCACCCGGAGACAGGTCCCCCCTCTCCATCGCAGGTGTAGTGGCCGATGGCGATGGCGGCGTACAGGGCACTGTTGTTCGTCACGTCGGTGGAGATGGTCCAGGCGTTGGTTCCGACGTGGTCGACCGTCACGCCTTGCTGCTTGGCGGAGTCCAGTCAGGGCAGGTGGTGGCACGCTGGGACTCTTCTGCCTGCGGGCGCCGACGGGGGTCACCGCGGGCGGAGCCGGACTCCGCCCGCGGTGACCCCCGTGCCGTGCCGGCCTCTTTGGTGGGCAGTCGCACCTGGTCAGTTGTCGACCCAGAAGTGGCTGATCGTACGGTGGTCGACCTGGACCGTGTTGTCCGCCCGCTGCATGCTCAGGCACACGTCGTCGCCGTACTTGGCGTCCATCAGGTCCTGGGAGAACCACTCGCAGGATGCGCCCGATATCCGCTGCCGGCCGCCCCACTTCAGGTCCTTGAAGTTCTTGATGCGCTGCGGCAAGGTCGTGGGTCCGACCTTGTCGGTCCTGTCGATCGCGCGCTGGCAGGCGATGCTGTCGGTCTTGGGGACCTCGATCACTCTTGCCCAGATGACCTCGTTCTGGCCGTGGTTGTAAACGCCTGCCCACCAGTTGCCGCAGATGCGGGATCCCGACTGGGCCTGAGCGATTCCGGGAGCCATGACCGCGAAGAACGCCCCGGACGTCATGGCAATGGCCGCGAGCATCGCTGTGCGTCGCTTCGTGCGCTTGATCTGCATGAGTAGCCTCCTTGTTTCTTTCCGGGAACTGGTCAGATGCGGCCGTCGATGGCCCAGCCGTACTTCTTCTCCACGAACACGTTCCTGTTCCAGCTGCCGAACCTGAGATTGCCGTTCCACTCGTAGGTGGTTCCGCTCTGGCAGCCCCGGTTCGTCCGGACCCAGCCGCCGGCGTAGTCACCCTGGGTCCAGCGGCGGACCGCGACG
>NZ_JARAYJ010000071.1:0-1772 GCF_033794345.1 Streptomyces niveiscabiei | reverse complement strand
CAGCCCCGGTTCGTCCGGACCCAGCCGCCGGCGTAGTCACCCTGGGTCCAGCGGCGGACCGCGACGATGACCTCCTGCGCCGTGTGCCCTGGTCTGACATCGACGCCGATGCTGGTGGTCTTGGTGATCGTGGTGGTCTTCTGGTATCCGCCGGTCACGGAAGCCAGGGGGTTGTACCACTTCTTGGACGGCGAGGTGGCATTGCCGAGAGAAATACCGCCGCCGACGGCCCAGCCGGTGGTCTTGCTCACCGATGTGTCCCACGAGTGCGAGCAGGAGATCGCACTGCGGGAGCAGTCGACCTTCTCGCCGCGCCATACCCAGTCGTCCCAGGTGTTGCCCGCCTGCTGACGGGTGATCGCCCGGGTCACGTGCCCGCCGCCCGTGCCGGGAACGACCTGCGCGCCGTCGGAATAGCTCTGGCTGAAGCACGTGCTCGTCGCCGCGTTCGCCGTGCCGGTCATGCAGACCGCGGTCGCGGCGACGAGGGCGCCGCACATCAGAATGCGCTGCCCGATAACCTTGCCGTACATTACTTCCCCTTTTCTTCGGCTTGTTTCTGCGAGGTGAGATCTGAGGGAGTTCGGGGGCGCCGGTCTCAGAACACCTGCGACCAGACGGCGGCGTGACGGCCGTTCACCTGCCCGATGAGGTCGACCCTGTTCATGTGGTCGCAGGGGTCGGCCCCGTACTTCTGGTTGAACAGGTTGCCGGCTTCCTCACAGGTCCAGGACCGCATGACCTGCCGGGGGTTCCAGGTCACCTTTCCCTTGTAGCCGGGAAGCTGCATGTTGCCGATGCTGTTCGTGTGGTCGATGACACGCAAGCAGATATTGAAATCGACCTTCGGGACTTCCAGAGCCTTGGCGACGATCCCGACCGTTTTGCCGTTGGCCCGGGCGTACCAGTAGTTCCCGCAGATACGGGAGCCGGACTGCGCCTGAGCCGTGCCGGGCAGAGTGACCACGGCGGCTGCGACCGCGAGACCCAGAATTGCCGTGCGCTTGAATGCACGCGTATTCACCATCTGCGCTTCCTTTTCCGTTCATGGAGCGGACAGGGTCGAATGGCGGACCCTCAGGGGCCGAAGCTCCCTGGGGCTTCGGCCGACGCCATCAATATCAGGCCTTCCGGATTTTCGAGTCAAGACATCCGGAGACTTTTTAGAACTCTTTATCACAGGGATGGAAATCGCCTGTTTCCAGGCAGCCCGAAGCGACCTTTTCGCTTTTTGTGCGCGAGGAAACAAGCGCGAGGAAAAGGTTACGAGAAGATGAAGAGAAGACGTACGGGCCCTGATGGGCGAATGGCTTCTGTCGAATCACTTCCGATTGAGCGTGGGGGGTGTGGTGGGGGGTAATCGGACTCACTGGTCCTGTGCACGGGCGTGACGTCGGGTAAGGCTCACGCGAGCGCCAGGACGATGAAGCAGAGAGAGCGCGACGCCGAGGAGTGAACGGCACTCACCGGTGCGCCCGTCTCAGGTTCCCCTGCACTCCCCTTGCTTCCGTGAGGAAACCGTTGGCCTGGTCAAGGCCCCAGGGAGCTGCGGTTTTCTGCGCTGCGATCTTCACCGGAAGCGTTCGCAGCAGTCAACTCCGCACGGCAAGAACTCAACGAACAAAACGCTACCGGAGAGGAAACGTCCGTGAACCGAACAAACCAAGCAGTTTCTTAGAGCTCGTAACACGATCTTGTTGAAGTGTCCTGGTTGGGCGTGACCGATGTGAGGATTCGGCCGTTCGGGATGGTGTGAGTACTCGGCCGTGGAT
>NZ_JARAYJ010000070.1:0-19111 GCF_033794345.1 Streptomyces niveiscabiei | reverse complement strand
AACGAAGACCCGAAACCGTTCGTCTGGACGAAGACCGCGGACGAGATCCTCGAACGCCTCGCCGGATATCTGAACCGAATTCCCGACTCAGGACACTAGAGCTCTAGTACCGCAGAGGGACCAGGTGGGGCTCAGTGGCCGGAGGTGGCCTTGAGCCCCACCACTGCTGTCAGCAGCAGGCAGACGAAGAAGATCCGCGCGGCGGTCACGGGCTCACCCAGCACGACCATCCCCACGACCGCCGCACCGGCCGCGCCGATCCCCACCCAGACGCCGTAGGCGGTGCCGATGGGGAGCGTGCGGACCGCGTACGACAGCAGGACCATGCTGGTGACGATGCCGGCGCCGGTGAGGACGCTGGGGACGAGACGGGTGAAACCGTCGGTGTACTTCATGCCGATCGACCAGGCGACCTCGACCAGACCGGCGACGATGAGCAGGACCCATGCCATGACGGCACCTCCGGAGACGGGACTCGTACGGGGGTGCGTCGTCTTTTCCGAGGTACTGCCGGCTGCCCGGTACGGCGCGTCTCGTCGGGCGTTCTCCACGCTAGCAAAGGAACGACAAAGAGGGCCGGTGACGATGGTCACCGGCCCTCTGGCCCTTGAGTACTACGGGTACTACAGGTACAGCCCCGTGGAGTCCTCCGACCCCTCGAAGCGGTCCGCGGCGACCGCGTGCAGGTCGCGCTCGCGCATCAGTACGTACGTCGCGCCGCGCACCTCGACCTCGGCGCGGTCCTCGGGGTCGTACAGGACCCGGTCGCCCGGCTCCACCGTCCGGACGTTCTGTCCGACCGCCACGACCTCCGCCCAGGCCAGCCGCCGGCCCACCGCCGCCGTCGCCGGGATCAGGATCCCGCCGCCGGAACGCCGCTCGCCCTCGCTGCTGTCCTGCCGTACCAGCACCCGGTCGTGCAGCATCCGGATCGGAAGCTTGTCGTGCTGGGTACCGCGCTCGTTACTGTTGCCGCTCACGTATCGAACCTACCTGCCTCCCCGGGTGGCGTACCCCTGCGGGGCTAGTCCTTACGGCGCCGGGTGCCCAGGACCAGCAGGCCGACGACGCCGACCGCCAGGAGGGCCACGGGGACGATGCGCTCGACGCGGGGCGCGCCGTCGTCGTCCGTGAACTTCGCCGTGACGTCGCTCACGACGCGGTTGACCTGGACGTACGCGCGTCCGAGGGTGTGGTCGACGTTGGCGACGACCTTGGCCTTGGCGTCCCCGACGATCGTCTTGGGGTGCACCCGTACACCGATCTCGTCGAGGGTCTCGGCCAGCGTCTCGCGGCGGCGCTTGATGTCCGCCTCGATCTGCGCCGGGGTTCTCGTGTCCGGCGTGTCCGCAGTGTCCGCCACCGTACGGCCTCCGAAGTCTGCTGATGCGTTGTTCCGCACAGTCTGTCAGCTTCTCCGCCCGGCGCACGGGCAGGGGCCGCCGTTGTCGCGTCCCCGGCTACGCTGGCCGGATGAGCGAGCGACTCCAGCCCGGCGACCCGGCCCCCGCGTTCACCCTCTCCGACGCCGACGGCAACGAGGTGTCCCTTGCGGACCACAAGGGCCGCAAGGTCATCGTCTACTTCTACCCGGCGGCCCTGACCCCCGGCTGCACGAAGCAGGCCTGCGACTTCACCGACAACCTGTCCCTCCTGGCCGACGCCGGCTACGACGTCCTCGGCATCTCCCCCGACAAGCCCGAGAAACTCGCCAAGTTCCGCGAGAAGGAGTCCCTCGGGGTGACCCTCCTCGCCGACCCCGACAAGGCCGTACTCGAGGCGTACGGGGCTTACGGCGAGAAGAAGCTCTACGGCAAGACCGTCGTCGGCGTCATCCGCTCCACGATCGTCGTCGACGAGTCCGGCAACGTGGAACGGGCCCTCTACAACGTCAAGGCGACCGGCCACGTGGCGAAGATCATCAAGGACCTGGGCATCTGACGGGTCGCCCCTCAAGTCGGCGCGCCGGACGTCCAGTTGACCGGCGTCCGGCGCCGCCGGGCGGGAAGCCTCTCGCCCGGCGTCCCTTCGTCCCCGTACACTGAGTGCCGCCGGTCGAGCACGATGACCGTTTTGGGCGGCCGTGATGGAATTGGCAGTCATGCTGGGTTTAGGTCCCAGTGGGTTAACACCCGTGTGGGTTCGAGTCCCACCGGCCGCACCGGCAGAGAGAGGGGTCGCCTCATCAGGCGGCCCCTCTCTCCTTGCGTACATCAGCCCAGCAACTCCCGCACGACGGGGACGAGTTCCCTGAACGCCTGCCCCCGGTGGCTGATCGCGTTCTTCTCCTGCGCCGTCAGCTCCGCACAGGTCCGCGTCTCGCCCTCCGGCTGGAGGATCGGGTCGTAGCCGAAGCCGTTGGTGCCGGTGGGGGTGTGGCGGAGGGTGCCTCGGAGGCGGCCCTCCACGACCCGCTCCGTCCCGTCCGGCAGTGCCAGGGCCGCCGCGCAGGCGAAGTGGGCGCCCCGGTGGTCGTCCGCGATGTCGGAGAGCTGGGCGAGGAGGAGGTCCAGGTTGGCGCGGTCGTCGCCGTGGGTGCCGGACCAGCGGGCCGAGAAGATGCCGGGGGCGCCGTTCAGGACGTCGACGCAGAGGCCGGAGTCGTCGGCGACGGCGGGCAGGCCGGTCGCCCGGGCGAGGGCGTGGGCCTTGAGGAGGGCGTTCTCGGCGAAGGTGACGCCGATCTCCTTGACGTCGGGGACGTCGGGGTAGGCGTCGGCGCCGACCAGTTCGTGCGGAAGCCCGGCCTCCGCGAGGATCGCGCGGAGTTCGGTGATTTTGCCGGCGTTGCGGGTGGCGAGGATCAGGCGGGTCATGGCCCCCAGTATTACGGGGGCTACGACTCCAGGGTTACGGGGAGCAGGTCACCGACCCCGTACTCAAGACCTACCCCTCACGGCGTACACACCTTTGTCAGTTCCCCCGCCGCGTCCGTCAGGGGGCTCAGGTCGGGGGTCTTGTCGCCGCTGTCGACCGCCTTGCGGACGTTGGTGACCGCGTCGCGGAGGCTGTCGACGGCCTTGTTGACGTCGGTGTCGTCCGTCTTGTCGCCGAGGCTGTCGAGGTTCTTGTCGATGGACGCGAGGGATTCGTCGACCTGGGTGGGGTCGGTGGCGGCGTTCTCGACGGCCTGCTGGAGGTCGGTGACGCTGTCGGCGACGGTCTCGGCGGTCTGGACGCAGTCGAGCGCCTTGTTGACGGCGTCGCAGCCGGTGGTGGTGAACCCCACGGTGAGGGCGACCGCAGCGGTGGCTGCGGCGATGGCGATTCGGCGACCTCGGCGTCGGTGGAGCGCGGCCATGCGGTGGTTCCTCCCGTTCAGGCCCCGGCTCGCACCGCTGGGCCCCCGTTCCCAAGGGCTTCCGGTCGGAAGCCTTCTCTGTACTGCCCAAGACGCGAGGAAAAGCGGCACAGTTGCTCCACCGTACCGCTTTCCTTGGTCACTTCTTTACCTTTCGAGGGTCTGCTCCAGCGCGGCCCGCTGGAGCGCGGCGAGGTCGGTGCAGCCCGAAACGGCCAGATCCAGCAGGGAGTTGAGCTCGTCGCGGGCGAACGGCTCGGCCTCGGCGGTGCCTTGGACCTCGACGAAGCGCCCGTCGCCGGTGCAGACGACGTTCATGTCGGTGTCGGCGCGGACGTCCTCCTCGTAGCAGAGGTCGAGGAGGGGCACGCCGCCGACGATGCCGACGGAGACGGCGGAGACGGTGCCGGTGATGGGCTGCCGGTTCGCCTTGATCAGCTTGCGGCCCTGCGCCCAGGCGACGGCGTCGGCGAGGGCGACGTACGCGCCGGTGATGGCGGCGGTGCGGGTGCCGCCGTCGGCCTGGAGGACGTCGCAGTCGAGGACGATGGTGTTCTCGCCGAGCGCCTTGTAGTCGATGACGGCGCGCAGCGAGCGGCCGATGAGGCGGCTGATCTCGTGCGTGCGTCCGCCGATCCGGCCGCGGACGGATTCGCGGTCGCCGCGGGTGTTGGTGGCGCGGGGGAGCATGGAGTACTCGGCGGTGACCCAGCCCTCGCCGCTGCCCTTGCGCCAGCGGGGGACGCCTTCGGTGACGGAGGCCGTGCAGAAGACCTTGGTGTCGCCGAAGGAGACGAGGACGGAGCCCTCGGCGTGCTTGCTCCAGCCGCGTTCCAGGGTGACCGGGCGGAGCTGTTCGGGGGTGCGGCCGTCGATTCGAGACATGGGGACGACCCTATCCGTACGACGAAAGGGGCTGCTCCCGGTGTGGGAGTAGCCCCTGAGTACTAGAGCTCTAGTACCCGTGCCCCGGGTAGTACCCGAGAGCTACATCATGTCCTCGATCTCGCTCGCGATCGGGTCGGCGTCCGTCCCGATGACGACCTGCACGGCCGTCCCCATCTTGACGACGCCGTGCGCGCCGGCGGCCTTGAGCGCGGCCTCGTCGACGCGGTCGGGGTCGACGACCTCGGTGCGCAGCCGGGTGATGCAGCCCTCGACCTCTTCGATGTTCTCGATGCCTCCGAGCCCGGCGACGATCTTCTCTGCCTTGGTGGCCATGTCGGTCTCCTCACGCACAGTTGGCCCAACTTCGCGAGCGATTGTGCCGTGGGTACCGAAAGATGGCGTCACAGCATCCCAATCGTCGAGAACTGGTCTACACCACCTGACGGGCGGTCGCCAATCCATGAGTGCCGACAGCGCAGTGACCCCGGCCCGCGCCCGCTGGAGCGCCCTGTTCCAGGGGCTCCAGAAGATGGGCCGCAGCCTCCAGCTCCCCATCGCGGTGCTGCCCGCCGCGGGGATCCTCAACCGGCTGGGCCAGCCGGACATGTTCGGGGACGACGGGCTGGGCTGGACGAACGTCTCGAAGGTGATGGCGGGCGCGGGCGGCGCGCTGCTGGACGGCTCGCTGGGGCTGCCGCTGCTGTTCTGTATCGGCGTCGCGATCGGCATGGCGAAGAAGTCGGACGGCTCGACGGCGCTCGCGGCGCTCGCCGGGTTCCTCGTCTACTACAACGTGCTGCGCCAGTTCCCGAAGGACTGCGCGGACGGTGCGAAAACGGTTGCTACGGGTTGCCAGGGCGCCGACGGGACGGTGACCGCGTTCACGTACCAGAATCCGGGGGTCTTCGGCGGCATCGTGATCGGGCTGCTCGCGGCGTACCTGTGGATGCGGTTCCACCGGACGAAGCTGGTGGACTGGCTGGGGTTCTTCAACGGGCGGCGGCTGGTGCCGATCCTGATGTCGTTCGCCGCGATCGTGTTCGCCGCGCTGTGCCTGTGGGTGTGGCCGCCGATCGGCGACGGCCTGGAGAACTTCAGCGACTGGCTCAACGGGCTGGGCGCGTGGGGCGCGGGGGTGTTCGGGATCGCCAACAGGGCTTTGCTGGTGGTGGGGTTGCACCAGTTCCTGAACGTCCCGATCTGGTTCCAGTTCGGGTCGTACACGAAGCCGGACGGCACGGTCGTGCACGGCGACATCAACATGTTCCTCCAAGGCGACCCGCACGCCGGGCTGTTCACGACCGGGTTCTTCCCCATCATGATGTTCGCCCTGCCTGCGGCGGCACTTGCCATCGCGCACACGGCGAAACCCGCGCGCCGCAAGGAAGTCGGCGGCCTCATGCTGTCGGTCGCGCTGACGTCGTTCATCACCGGTATCACGGAGCCGATCGAGTACTCGTTCCTGTTCATCGCGCCCGCGCTGTACGCGGTGCACGCGGTGCTGACCGGCGTCTCGATGGCGGTGACGTGGGGGCTCGGGGTGCACGACGGGTTCAGTTTCTCGGCGGGGCTCATCGACTACGTCATCAACTGGAACCTGGCGACGCGGCCGTGGGCGATCATCCCGATCGGGCTGTGTTTCGCAATCGTTTACTACGTGGTTTTCCGGTTCGCGATCGTCCGGTTCGATCTGAAGACGCCGGGCCGGGAGCCGGAGGAGGAGCGGGAGGACGTCACCAAAGCGTGATGGCGGGCGCCTTAACAGGGGGCTTAACTCCCGCCTCTCCCCCGTGCTACAAAAGGTCTACACCACACATTGGTGTAGACCTTTTTCGCGTCCTCCGCACCCCCTGAAGGAACCCCTCTATGAGCACGGCCGGCGCCGCTCCCGCAGCCGAGAAACAAGCCAGGAAGGGTACGGCCGTGATGGCCGTCCTACAGCGCATCGGCCGCAGTCTGATGCTGCCGGTCGCGGTGCTGCCCGCCGCCGCGCTGCTGGTGCGCCTGGGCAACGCCGACATGCTCGGCCGCCCCTCCTTCCCCGGCTTCCTGACGAAGATCGCCTCCTTCATGGCGGCCGGCGGGGGCGCGATCCTCGACAACATGGCGCTGCTGTTCGCGGTCGGCGTCGCGATCGGGTTCGCGAAGAAGTCGGACGGCTCGACGGCGCTCGCGGCGGTCGTCGGCTACCTCGTCTTCAAGAACGTGCTCGGCACGTTCACCGACAAGAACCTCCCGAAGGTCGCGACGGCCGTCGACGGCAAGGTCGTGATGGTGGACGCGCCCGTCGACGCGAAGGTGCTCGGCGGGGTCGTGATGGGGCTCGTCGTGGCGCTGCTCTACCAGCGCTTCTACCGCACCAAACTCCCGGACTGGGCAGGGTTCTTCGGCGGCCGGCGGCTCGTCCCGATCCTCTCCGCGTTCGCCGGTCTGCTGATCGGGGTCGTCTTCGGTTACATATGGCCGGTGTTGGGGACCGGGCTGCACAACTTCGGTGAGTGGCTGGTGGGTTCGGGCGCGGTCGGCGCCGGGATCTTCGGTGTGATGAACCGCGCGCTGATCCCGATCGGCATGCACCACCTGCTCAACTCGTTCCCGTGGTTCCAGGCCGGCGAGTACCACGGCAAGAGCGGCGACATCGCGCGCTTCCTCGCCGGGGACCCGAGCGCCGGGCAGTTCATGACCGGCTTCTTCCCGATCATGATGTTCGCGCTGCCGGCCGCGTGCCTGGCGATCGTGCACTGCGCCCGCCCCGAGCGCCGCAAGGCCGTCGGCGGCATGATGTTCTCGCTCGCGCTGACCTCGTTCGTCACGGGCGTCACCGAGCCGATCGAGTTCACGTTCATGTTCATCGCGCCGGTCCTGTACGCGATCCACGCGCTGCTCACCGGCGTCTCCATGGCCCTGACCTGGGCGCTCGGCATGAAGGACGGCTTCGGCTTCTCGGCCGGCGTGGTCGACTTCGGCCTCAACCTCGGCATCGCGACGAACCCGTGGGGGCTGGTCCTGGTGGGCCTGTGCTTCGGCGCCCTCTACTACGTCATCTTCCGTTTCGCGATCACGAAGTGGAACCTGCCGACGCCGGGACGCGAGCCGGAGGCGGAAGACCTCACGAAGGGGTAGAGCTCTAGTACCTGAGAGCTACGAGAAAGCACCCGGCGCCCTGAACTGCCCCGGGTGCTTTTCTCATGGCTCAGATCACGTACGACGCCCTCGCCGCCGCCAGTTCGACCGGACCGTCGTACGCCGCGCGCGCGTCGGCCAGGTTGACCTGGGGGTCGGTCCACGGGGGGATGTGGGTGAGGACGAGGCGGCGGACGCCCGCCCTGGTGGCCGTCTCACCCGCCTCCCGGCCGTTGAGGTGCAGGTCGGGGATGTTCTCCTTGCCGTGCGTGAAGGCGGCCTCGCACAGGAACAGGTCGGCGCCCTGGGCGAGTTCGTCGAGCACGGGCGTGACACCGGTGTCCCCGGAGTAGGCGAGCGACTTGCCGCCGTGCTCCACCCGGATGCCGTACGCCTCGACCGGGTGGGCGACGCGTTCGGTGTGGACCGTGAAGGGGCCGATGTCGAAGGTGGACGGCTTGACCGTGTGGAAGTCGAAGACCTCGCTCATCGAGGAGGCCGACGGGGTATCCGCGTACGCCGTGGTCAGCCGGTGTTCGGTGCCTTCGGGGCCGTAGACCGGGATGGGGTCGCAACGGCCGCCGTCGTGGCGGTAGTAGCGCGCCACGAAGTAGGCGCACATGTCGATGCAGTGGTCGGCGTGCAGATGGGTCAGGAAGATCGCGTCGAGGTCGTAGAGACCGCAGTGGCGCTGCAACTCGCCCAGGGCGCCGTTGCCCATGTCGAGAAGCAGCCGGAAGCCGTCGGCCTCGACGAGGTAGCTCGAACAGGCCGAATCCGCGGACGGGAACGACCCCGAGCAGCCGACGACGGTGAGCTTCATGATGCAGAAACCTCCGCTGGCGGGAACCGAGGGGACACCGGCGGTCGTCGATGGCGCCGGGGGACCGGATGCCACCGGCGGTGCCGGGTGGTGCCGGCGCGGCCGGGCCTCGCGAAGGATCCGGAAGGCCGGGTGTGCCGGGTGGACCGGGCCCGAGGAGTGCGTGGGAACGGGCGTCGGGGGTCGTGCGGTCCGTAGAGCGTAAGGCGCAAAACCCCCCTTCGCGCCGTTGCCAGGGGCCGTTGTGGGCGAACTCACCTGCGGTGTCACCGGTTCGGCTGGAAGTGGGGCGTGTGGGGATCGCGAGAGGGCGCGCGGTGCGTCGCGCGCGCCGGTAACGTCGTCCTCATGGACACGTCCTGGTGGCTGGCGCTCGCGGCGGTGGTACTGCTCGCGCTGGTCGCCACGCTCGTCGACGGCTGGGGGCGAGCGCCTCGCCGGCAAGGCAACCGTCACATGAGGCACGCGAACGGTCCCCAGCCCTCGGAGATCTGGTGGGCGGACGAGCATCCGTGTCTCGTGCTGACCGTGCACGGGGGATATGTGACCGTCGCGAACATCAGCAGCAAGTTCCGCGACGGGCGCTCAGGGGTGATCCCGTTGCCGCCGGGGGCCGTGGGAGACGCACACGGGCGGACGAGTTTCGTGGAGACCGACGACTTGCGGCAGCTCCCCGTAGCGGACCTGCGGCGGCGGGTAGGGGTGGTGGACCCGGCCTTGTGGGACCAGGTCCGGCACCTGACCTGAAGCACTACGGGTATTACGGGTATTACGGGTATTACGCCCAGAGTTGACCCTGGAGCGTCTCGATCGCTTCCTCGGTGGTAGCCGCCGTGTACACCCCCGTGGAGAGGTACTTCCACCCGCCGTCCGCGACGACGAACACGATGTCGGCGGACTCCCCCGCGGCCAGGGCCTTCTTCCCGACGCCGATCGCGGCGTGCAGGGCCGCGCCGGTGGAGACCCCGGCGAAGATGCCCTCCTGTTGGAGTAGCTCGCGAGTACGAGTGACCGCGTCCGCCGAGCCGACGGAGAAGCGGGTGGTGAGGACGGAGGCGTCGTACAGCTCGGGTACGAAGCCCTCGTCGAGGTTGCGCAGGCCGTAGACGAGGTCGTCGTAGCGCGGCTCGGCGGCGACGATCCGTACGTCCGGCTTGTGCTCGCGGAGGTAACGCCCTACCCCCATCAGCGTCCCCGTCGTGCCGAGCCCGGCGACGAAGTGGGTGACCGAGGGGAGGTCCGCGAGGATCTCGGGGCCGGTCGTGGCGTAGTGGGCGCCCGCGTTGCCGGGGTTGCCGTACTGGTACAGCATCACCCAGTCGGGGTGCTCGGCGGCGAGTTCCTTCGCCACGCGTACGGCGGTGTTGGAGCCGCCGGCCGCCGGGGACGGGATGATCTCGGCGCCCCACATCGCGAGCAGCTCGCGGCGTTCCTGGGAGGTGTTCTCGGGCATCACGCACACCATGCGGTAGCCCTTGAGGCGGGCCGCCATGGCGAGCGAGATGCCGGTGTTGCCGCTGGTGGGCTCCAGGATCGTGCAGCCGGGGGTGAGGCGGCCGTCCTTCTCCGCCTGCTCGATCATGTGCAGCGCGGGGCGGTCCTTGATCGAGCCGGTGGGGTTGCGGTCCTCCAGCTTGGCCCAGATGGAGACCTCGGGGGACGGCGACAGCCGCGGCAGGCGCACCAGGGGGGTGTTGCCCACCGCGGCCAGCGGGGAGTCGTAGCGCATGCCGGGATCAGGCCATGCCGCCGGCGACGGCCGGCAGGATCGTCACCGTGTCGCCGTCGGCCAGCTTGGTGTTGATGCCGTCCACGAAGCGGACGTCCTCGTCGTTGAGGTAGACGTTGACGAAGCGGCGCAGCTTGCCCTCGTCCACGATGCGGGCCTGGATGCCCGTGTGCCGCGTCTCCAGGTCGGAGAACAGGTCGGCGAGGGTCTCCCCGGCGCCCTCGACGGCCTTCGCGCCGTCGGTGTACTGGCGGAGGATGGTGGGGATGCGGACCTCGATGGCCATGGCTCAGGGCTCCTGTCGGAAGGTGGGCGGCGCAGGGACGTGCGAGTGAGCGCGCCTAGTCCCTGAGGACTACGGCGCGGGCAGGGCCGGCGTCAGATGGCGGCGGCGCACCTGCACAGGTCGACGTGCAGCCGCGCCACGAGCAGCTCGCCCGGCGTCCTCGTGCTCACGTCGTTCACAACCATGGGCTCATCGTATCGATTCCCGTCCGGCCTTCGGGAAGACGCTTCCACATGGCGGACGGTTTGCGACCAGTACCTGAGATGTACCCGGGTACTACGCCGACTCCCGCACCACCAGCCGCGTGGGCACCACCACCGACCCCGGGGTAGTCCCCTCGTACACCGCCGCGCACAGCAGCTCCGCCATCAGCCGGCCCATCCCCTCGACGTCCGCGTGGACGGTCGTCAGGGGCGGGGTCGTGGCCTCGGCGATCCGGGTGAGGTCGTCGAAGCCGACGACGGCGACGTCCTCGGGGACGCGGCGGCCCCGTTCGTGCAGGGCCTGGAGGACGCCGGCGGCCATCAGGTCGGAGGCGGCGAAGACCGCGTCGAGGTCGGGGCGCCGGTCGAGGAGCGTGTGCATGGCGAGGGCCGCGCCGTGCTCGGTGTAGTCCGCGCGTTCGGTGAGCGCGGGGTCGGCGTCGGGGAGGACGTCGCGGTAGCCGGTGAGGCGGTCGTCCGCTGAGGGCTCCTGGTCGTAGGGGCCGGTGACGGTGGCGACGCGGGTGCGGCCGAGGGCGCGCAGGTGGGTGACCGCCTGCCGGGCGCCGCCCCGGTTGTCGCAGTCGACGTGGACGTACGCGGTGTCGTCGGCGCCCGCGCGCGAGCGGCCCCCGAAGACGGCGGGCAGGCCGGTGCGGGCGATCAGCGCGCCGAGGTGGTCGTCGGGGCGCAGGGAGAAGAGGATCGCGCCGTCGACGTGGCCGCCGCCGAGGTAGTCGGCGACGCGCGCGTGGTCGTCCGGCTCGTCGAGGAACAGCAGGACGGCCTGGGCGCCGTGCCGGGTGAGTTCGCGGCGGATCCCGCGCAGGAGGCAGTCGAAGAAGGGGTCCATGAACAGGCGGTCCTGCGGCTGGGTGGCCACCACGGCGACCGCGCCCGTGCGCCGGGTGACGAGCTGGCGGGCGGCCTGGTTCGGGACGTACCCGAGGTCCGCGATCACCTCGCGGACCTTCTCGATCACCTCGGCGCGGACCTTCGGCGCTCCGTTGAGGACTCTCGACACGGTGGTCCTGGAGACCCCGGCCCGGCGTGCTACGTCCTCGATCGTGGGGCGCCTTGCTTGCGTCAACACCGGCTCCGGGAGGGTGAGTTGGCTTCGTACGGCGGGGCTCGGGCCGTACGGAGTCAGTATGACGCGACGATCGTGACGTCTTCCTCGGTGATCTCGCCGTCCACGATGCGGAACGAGCGGAACTGGAAAGGGCCGTTGCCGTCGGTGTCGGCGGTGGAGACGAGGACGTAGTGGGCGCCGGGTTCGTTGGCGTACGAGACGTCCGTGCGGGAGGGGTAGGCCTCGGTGGCGGTGTGGGAGTGGTAGATCACGACGGGTTCCTCGTCGCGGTCGTCCATCTCGCGGTACAGCTTGAGCAGGTCGCCGGAGTCGAACTCGTAGAAGGTGGGCGACATCGCCGCGTTGAGCATCGGGACGAACCGCTCCGGGCGGTCCGAGCCCGCCGGGCCCGCGACGACTCCGCACGCCTCGTCGGGGTGGTCCTTGCGGGCGTGGGCGACGATCTGGTCGTGGAGGGCCTGGGTGATGGTCAGCATGGTCGCCAGGATAAGCAGAGGACCCCGTAGTACCGAGGGGTGGTACTACGGGGTCCGGATGCCGGACACGAGGGCCGGGTGGGGGTCTACCTCTCAGGTATTACCCGACCTTGTCGTACGTCCGCTCGGTGACCTCGGGGCTCGCCTTCTTCAGCACGGCCCAGCCGATGCCCAGCGCGGCGACCCAGCCGGCCATGACGTACAGGCAGATCCGCGCGTCGGCGTCGTACGCGATGATCCCCGTCACGAACAGCAGGAAGACGATGGCGATCCAGCTGCACACCGAGCCGCCGGGGGCCGGGAAGGAGGAGGCCGGCAGGCGGCCGGCGACCACGGCGCGGCGGTAGAGGACGTGGCTGATCAGGATCATCAGCCAGGTCCAGATGCCCGCGGCGGTCGCGACGGACGTCACGTACCCGAACGCCTTCTCCGGGACGATGTAGTTGAGGACGACGCCGATGCCCATGAAGAGCACGGAGACGGTGATGCCGAAGGCCGGGGTCTTGGTGGACGACAGCTTCTTGAAGACGGCCGGGGCCTCGCCGTTGTCCGCGAGGGTACGCAGCATGCGACCCGTGGAGTACATACCGGAGTTGCAGGACGACAGGGCCGCCGTGAGGACTACGAAGTTGACGATGCCCGCGCCCGCCGGGATGCCGATCTTCGCGAACGCCTCGACGAACGGCGAGACGCCGGGCTGGAACTCGGTCCACTTGACGATGCACAGGATGACGGTGAGCGCGCCGACGTAGAAGAGGGCGATGCGCCACGGCAGCGTGTTGATGGCCTTGGGGAGGGTCTTCTCGGGGTCCTCGGACTCACCGGCCGTGACACCGACGAGTTCGACGGCGAGGTAGGCGAACATGACGCCCTGGAGGGTCATGAGGGAGGAGCCGATGCCCTTGGGGAAGAAGCCGTCGAAGGCCCAGAGGTTGGAGACGGCGGCGGTGTCGCCCGCGCTGCTGAAGCCGAAGGTCAGGACGCCGAGGCCGATGACGATCATGCCGATCAGGGCGGTGACCTTGACCATGGAGAACCAGAACTCCAGCTCACCGAAGACCTTCACGGAGATCAGGTTGACGCCGAAGAGGATCACCAGGAACGCCAGCGCCGTCACCCATCGGGGGATCGCCGGGAACCAGTAGTTGACGTAGATCGCGGCGGCGGTCAGCTCGGCCATGCCGGTGACCACCCACATCAGCCAGTACGTCCACCCGGTGAGGTAGCCGAAGAACGGGCCGAGGAACTCGCGGGAGTACTCCGCGAAGGAGCCCGAGACGGGCCGGTAGAGCAGGAGTTCGCCGAGTGCCCGCATGATGAAGAAGATGATCACACCGGCGAGGGCGTACATCAGGATGAGGCTGGGGCCGGCCTTGGCGATGTTGGCCCCGGCGCCGAGGAAGAGGCCGACGCCGATGGCGCCGCCGATGGCGATCATCTGCACCTGGCGGCTGCCGAGCCCGCGCTCGTAGCCTTCCTCGCGTGCCTTGTCCGTGCCGCCGTTCTCTGTGCCGACCTGAGCGGAGGTCATGTGTGTGGTGCGCCTTTCTCCATGCCGATCCGGGCCCTGGTCGACCACGGATCGGGTTTCGATCCCCCCGGAACTGCTGGAGCGGACCGGCCGCGGGGGCCTGTCCATGCCTGGCCGGCGATCGACCGGCTCGGTGGCGCACCCGGCGGCGCATACGGATGGTGCGCGCCGGGCGGTCGTGAAGATTTATCACGACTGCAATATCAATTGCCGGTGCCGGATGTGGCGCACCACACAGGAAGAAGTGGACGAACGGCTCAGGCGCGGACCAAATCCGGCCGAGCCGGTGACGGGATCGTTATCCGGATTTGAGGGCCTTCTGAGGCTGGGATGTAACCGGTTACATCCCAGGTACGACGTCAGGGCATCAGTGTGCCGACGAGGGTCTCCTGGAGGCCGCCGAGCCACAGGTAGGCCATGACCATCGGCTTGCGCGGGTCGTCGTCCGGGAGGTGGTAGAGGACGTCGGTGTCGTCCTCGGCGGTGATGTCGAGGCGTGAACCGATCGCCAGGCGCAGGTCGTTGAGGGCGCCGAGCCACTTGCGGGAGTCGTCGGGCGTGAGCTTGAGGACGGCGCCGCCGACGTCGCCCGTGTCCAGTTCGTCCAGGGCGCGGACGACGGCGAGCGCGTTGTCCCGCTTGCCCGCGCGCAGGTCGTTCTCGGTGAACCGGCGGAACTCGGCGGAGTGCTCCCGCTGCTGCTCCTTCTGCCGCTCGGTCGCCTCGGGGTCCGTGTAGGCGTCCGGGAAGAGGCGCAGCAGCACCGGGTCGGACGGCGGCTCGCTCGGGCCCTCGGCGAAGAGCTCGGCGAGCGGGTCGGCGGAGTCGTCCTCGGCGGGCCCGGGGCCGATCAGCTCCAGGAGCTGGACCGCCAGCGAGCGGATGATCGAGATCTCGACGTCGTCGAGTGCGACGGCCGCGCCGCCGCCGGGGAGCGGTTCGAAGATGCCTGGCATGAAACCGGTCGTAGCACTTTCGGTGTAGGGGGTGCAGGGGTGGGCGGGGACTACTTGCGGTCCTGCTGGAGCGTCGCCCACAGCCCGTACCCGTGCATGGCCTGCACGTCCCGCTCCATCTCCTCGCGGGTGCCGTTGGAGACGACCGCGCGGCCCTTGTGGTGGACATCGAGCATGAGCTTGGTGGCCTTGTCCTTGCTGTAGCCGAAGTACGTCTGGAAGACGTACGCCACGTAGCTCATGAGGTTGACGGGGTCGTTGTGCACGATCGTGACCCAGGGGACGTCGGGCTCCGCCACGGCGAAGACCTCCTCCACCGTTTCGGTGCGTTCGATCTCTACGGGAGCGGGTGACGTCACAAGGCCCATGCTGCCACGCGACCCCGAAATCGTCACACTGACGAAATGGGAGTACGATCCGCTGCATGAACCCTGCGGACCTTGGGCTGCCGGTCGACGTCCCGTCCACGGCGCTCTTCACCGACCAGTACGAACTGACGATGCTGCGGGCCGCGCTGAAGGCGGGCACCGCCGAGCGGCGCAGCGTGTTCGAGGTCTTCACCCGGCGCCTGCCCGAGGGCCGCCGCTACGGCGTCGTCGCCGGCACCGGCCGGGTCCTGGACGCGGTCGAGAACTTCCGCTTCGACGCCGGGGTCATCGGCTTCCTGCGCGAGCGGGGCATCGTCGACGACGAGACGCTCGACTGGCTGGCGTCGTACCGCTTCTCCGGGGACATCTGGGGCTACCCCGAGGGTCAGGTGTACTTCCCTGGCTCTCCGGTACTACGGGTGGAGGGCTCGTTCGCGGAGTGCGTGCTCCTCGAAACGGTGATCCTCTCCATCCTCAACCACGACTCCGCCATCGCCGCCGCCGCGTCCCGGATGTCCTCGGCGGCCGGGGACCGCCCGCTGATCGAGATGGGCGCGCGCCGCACCCACGAGCTGGCCGCCGTCGCCGCCGCCCGCGCCGCGTACGTCGGCGGCTTCACCACCACCTCCGACCTCGCCGCCGGTTTCCGCTACGGCATCCCGACCGTCGGCACCAGCGCACACGCCTTCACCCTGCTCCACGACACCGAGCGCGACGCCTTCCGCGCCCAGGTCGACTCCCTCGGCAGGGGTACGACACTCCTCGTCGACACGTACGACGTCGCCGAGGCCGTCCGTACCGCCGTGGAGGTAGCCGGACCCGAACTCGGCGCCGTCCGCATCGACTCGGGCGACCTGCTCCTCGTGGCCCATCGCGTACGACAGCAGCTGGACGCGCTGGGTGCCACGGATACGCGGATCATCGTCACCTCCGACCTCGACGAGTACGCCATCGCGTCGCTCGCGGCGGCTCCGGTGGACGCGTACGGGGTCGGGACGCAGCTCGTCACCGGGTCCGGGCACCCGACCTGCTCCATGGTCTACAAGCTGGTCGCCCGCGCCGAGTCCGCCGACCCCAAGGCGCCGCTGGTGCCCGTCGCCAAGAAGTCCTCCGGGGGGAAGACCTCGCTGGGGGGCCGGAAGTGGGCCGCCCGCCGGCCCGACGCCGACGGCGTCGCCGAGGCCGAGGTCGTCGGCACGGGGCCGGTGCCCGCCGAACTCGCCGACCAGCAACTCCTCGTGGAGCTCGTGAAGGGGGGCGAGGTGATCGGGCGTGAACCTCTGGACGTAGTACGTGAGAGGCATATCGCCGTCCGGGGCCGGCTGCCGCTGTCCGCTACGCAGCTCTCGCGAGGGGAACCGGTTCTTCCGACGGAGTACCTCGTGGGGAGGTCGGGTAGTTAGGGCGGTATTCGAGCCGTAATACCGCAGAGCCAGTCCCCCTCTCCCCCAGCTTCTCCCTCAGCCTTTCCCCCAGCTTCTCCCCCAGCCGATCGATTCCCCCCATAGCCGAAGGACATCGACCATGCGCCGCGCACTGATCGTCGTAGACGTGCAGAACGATTTCTGTGAGGGGGGCAGCCTCGCGGTCTCCGGCGGTGCCGATGTCGCCGCGGCGATCACCGAGCTGATCGGGCAGGCGGGCGGCGCCGGTTACCAGCACGTCGTCGCCACCCGCGACCACCACATCGCGCCCGGCGGGCACTTCGCCGACGACCCCGACTTCGTCACCTCCTGGCCGGCGCACTGTGTCGCGGGGACCGAGGGGGTCGGTTTCCACCCCAACTTCGCGCCCGCCGTGGCCTCCGGCGCGATCGACGCCGTCTTCGACAAGGGGACGTACTCGGCCGCGTACAGCGGGTTCGAGGGGGTCGACGAGAACGGGGTGTCCCTCGCGGAGTGGCTGCGGGAGCGGCGGATCGACGAGGTCGACGTCGTGGGGATCGCCACGGACCACTGCGTGCGGGCCACCGCGCTGGACTCGGCTCGGGAGGGGTTCCGTACGCAGGTGCTGCTGGATCTGACGGCCGGGGTGGCGAAGGAGACGACCGAGCGGGCGGTGGAGGAGCTGCGGGGGGCTGGGGTGGAGCTGACGGGTAAGCCTGTGGTGTGAGGGACCGGGGGTACCTGCGGGGTAGTACGGGTGCAGTACCGGTGCAGTACGTACCGGTGTAGTACCCCGGTCCGGTTTTCCCGGTGGAGCAGCTGGGCATGATCGGCTCGACCTCGTAGACATGATCCGGAAGGAACAGCCGATGGCGCAGCAGGGGACCGTCAAGTGGTTCAACGGGGAGAAGGGGTTCGGGTTCATCTCTCCGGACGGTGGCGGCGCGGACGTCTTCGTGCACTACTCCGCGATCCAGGGGACCGGGTTCCGGAACCTGGACGAGAACCAGCGGGTCGAGTTCGAGGTGACCCAGGGGCAGCGGGGGCCGCAGGCCGGGGACGTACGCGCGCTCTAGTCTCTTCTGTGCCTTTCTGGTCCTTCCTGGGCCGACCGATGAGTTTTCATCGTCCGGTGAGTCTTCATCGGTGTTGCTGCCGTCGGCCCAGGAGGAACCCATGCCACAGCTACTGCGCGTCCAGAACTTCAACGTCTCCAGCGACTGGGTCGGGGCGGGCGAGAACCAGTCACTGGAGCACCCCTTCGGTGACGCCGTCGATCCCTCTCGCCTCTTCGCCTGGGCCGGAGCGACGGCGAGCTGGCCGAACCGTACGGACCCCGGCGGCACCCGCGGCCTCGACGACTACCTGACCCGGGACTTCAGGAACAACATCGGCGCCGAGATCATGGGCCGCAACAAGTTCGGCCCCCAGCGCGGGCCGTGGACCGACCACGAGTGGCAGGGCTGGTGGGGCGACGAACCTCCCTTCCGCACACCGGTGTTTGTCATGACCCACCACCCGCGCCCCTCGATCACCCTCTCCGACACGACGTTCCACTTCGTCTCGGGCGACCCCGCCTCCATCCTCGCCCAGGCCCGCGAGGCCGCCGCCGGCAAGGACGTCCGCCTCGGGGGCGGCGTCTCGACGGTCCGCCAGTTCCTCGACGCGGACCTCGTCGACACGCTCCATGTCGCCGTGTCCCCGGTGAAGTTGGGCTCGGGGCTACGCCTGTGGGACTCGCCGGACGAGTTGCTGGACCGGTTCCATCTGGAGGTCGTGCCGAGTCCGAGCGGGGTCGCGCATCACCTGTTCTGGCGGAAGTAGGACACATCGGTACCGCTCGCCCGCGTCGGCCGGTGTCAGCGTCGGGTCAACCGGTGCAGGGCGTCGAGCAGCGACGGCGCGAGCGTGTCCGGGTGGCCGTTGTCGTGCATCAGGTGGTCCACCGCCGACAGCGTCACACGGCCCGGCCGTCCCCCACGCGCCTGACGCAGGGCGGCCGTCAGCGCGTCCGTCGTGGCGCAGGGGACCTGGGCGTCGTTCGTGCCGCACGTCAGCAACACCCATTTTCCCGGCCGGAGTTGGGCAGCGGTGTCCGGCGGATAGACGGCGTCGTCGCTTCGCACGAACCGGGCGTTCGGGCCCTGGAACGCCTAGAAGAGCTGGGCGACCGGGTGGGGCAGATCGGTGGCCGTCAGCGCGCCCTCGCTGTGTCCGACGACCAGCAGGGCGTGCGGGTCGGTCTCCGGCTGGTCGCGCAACTCCTCGTAGGCGGCCCGTGTTTGGCGGACGAACGCCGGGCAGTCGAGGCGTTCCGGGTGGTCCCGGTAGGCGCCGAGTCCGGTGCCGTACTTGTCGAACCTCAGCGTGGCGATGCCGTCCCCGGCGAGGGCGTCGGCCAGTTGGGCCAGGGTGTCCGGTGTCGATACGGGCGGCTGGTTGCCGTCGCGGTCGGTGGGGCCGCTGCCGGGGAGCAACAGTGCTGCCCGCAGCCGTTTCCCGGCGCGGTGTTCGGGAACGTGCTGGGTGCCGTGGGCAGTTATGCCGTCGGCCGTGAAGACGACCTCGCGGTCGGCAGCGGGCGCGAGGTCGGGCGCCGCCTCGGCCGGGGTGGCTGTGACGGTAGCCGCGGCGGCGGCGAATGCAAGTACGGCTGCCGTTAAGTGGCGGAACACAGGTCCAACTCTCCCTCTACACAAGGGCGTTCTCGACCAGAGCGACCGCCGCGCGCGGGTCGTCGACCTGGAGCACCAGGCGGGCATACCGCTCGTCGGCGAGTTCGATCACGACGGCCTTCGACGGGTCCCGGACGTCCCGGAAGACCTTCTCGCCGTCCTGCTCAGGGGAGTTGGACGAGGTGCCGGGTCAGCGCGGTCGTGGCGCCGTCGGGGCTGCCGCGCAGGAGGATGCCGAGCGCGGCTGAGGTGAGGGCGGTGGCCAGGTCGGCGG